>CAYLJH010000203.1:0-3972 GCA_964383685.1 uncultured Candidatus Bathyarchaeia archaeon
GCGCTGGCATGGATCTCGTCCCGTCGTGGACAGGCCTTGCATAATCAACGGTGCTGCCCCCTGCAACAAGTTTAGCTCGAAGCGCACCGGGACGCTCAACCCTGATGCTATCCCTCAAAGCTCCCGTTAATACGGGGCAGAAAGCCCTGGCAAGCTCAACAACCCTCGGAAGCATCAAAACCAAATCAACAGACTCCTGAAGATTCTGCGGAATCAGCCGTAACTCGTACGCCAGGTCCTCGGCTCGGATGAACTTCGTTATCTTCAACTACCTTCCCCTTGGACGCTTGAGCCTCCGAAGCTCCTCCTCCAGTCGCCGCTCCTCCCGTGCCCTCTCGCTCCCGAGAGTCTCAAGGTACAGGGAGAGGCGGTCAACGAACCTAGCTGGCTGCTCCTGTAGCTGCTGGTGGGTCCACCCCATGATGTGGCAGATCGCGATGTCTTCGGTGAGAGGGCTCGGCTTTCCACGCTTCACAGCCCCTACGATTTTTTTCGCTCCCCTGACGACATTCCGTTGATGCTCTGGCACTCGGAGATTAGTTGCTCCACAAGCTCCGGTGGTTCCAGGCTGTGAATGGACTCGATTGTGATTGGTAGTTCAAGGCTCCATTCCTCGATACATTCCACCAGCATCAGGTCATTGAGCTTGAACGGGTCCACGTCAGGCTGCAACGCCCCCGCTTCCTTCGTCCAGCTGGTAGCAGCCTTGAGAGCCCGTTGCTTCATCCCGTAGTTCCAACTTCTAAGTTTGAACCTGTATCCATATATTTCGATATCTTTATTCATCTTAATCACGTGAACGAGTGTTCTAGATATCCTCCTGTGAACTCGACCCTGCAAGCGATCAAGTCCTCGGGCTTGATCACAGGGTCAACGGTCCCGAACTTTCCCTTACTGAACTGGACGTGCTGACTATTGGGCAGAACAACCTTGAGGTAGGTCTCCGTCTGGTCCAGAAGGTAGCTCAGGTAGGTGTCGTCCTGCAGGTTCATGGTGAGCCTTGCGTCGCACAACTGATTCATCTCCTCCAGGCTCGCTAACTGCTTTGACCCGGTGGCGTTGAATACAAAGTTCTTCTTCAGCTGGTTGTCTACCCTGAACTCCCAGTCCGTCACATCGGGTATGGTAGTCCAGTCGGAGCCGTTGATGCTGACCTGCATGTAGCAGTCGTCCCACTCCCACACCGTACCGGGGCTTGCCCCATAATCATGAATTGAGGCGGCCTTGGTGTCCACCGACTTGCCGATGAAATCGGCTGACCAGACCACGGGCTCACCGATACTGCACTGGACAACCAGGTTGTCCGCTTTGAGCCCCGCCCAGAACACGTACAACTTGTTGCTGGCATCCCGGTACAGCTTGGTCTCGCCGTAGAAGTTGTAACCGCCCAGGATGAATTTCTGGAAATAGTCCCCCAGCTGACCCTGGAGCCACTTGACACCGAGGCCCACGTTCTCCCTACGGCTGTAAATCCCTAGGGGCTTCCCCTCGTCGCTGTCGCGGAGCACGAACACCCTGTTCAGCTCGGGATCAAACGTCGGCCGTAGCTCGGTGACGTATCCAATCCTGTAGAAAGTAACCGGGCTACCCGGAATCGTGGCGTAATTTGCCTCGTCGTATGGCCTGTGCCCGAACTCGATCTGGTCTTTCCCCTTGAACCTAACCATAGTAAAGAACCTCCACTCTCAGGCGGCTTCGGAAAAGCGTGGGACGTGTGCCCGTGTAATCCATGTCCGCCCATAGACTGCACTCCATGTGCTCCAGACCGCCACCAGGGGCATCGCATTTGGACTTGAGTATCCTGTCAACCTCCTCCAGAAGATCCCATCTTTCGGATGCCTCCTTGCTCCAGACATCAACAGCGTACGCGCCTTCAATCCGCCTGTCCGCTGATGCCTGGTTCTCGCTGAAACCCGTGGGGCGGGGGCTGGTGACCAGGTGGCTTACAATCACCTGGGGGAAAGATGCCTTCTCCTGGACCCAATCTGCTGAAAAGGTGGGTGTTGTCTCCAGGTTCCATCCTCCCTTGACTAACTCAAGGATGGTGAGCTTTGGATCGGTCAATCCACCATCCTCCTGACCTCTACCTCCAGGCAAGCCGATGTACGGTGGACCATTACGATGTGGTACCTGTCACTGTTGATCTCAAGCTCGTAATTGTCCTCGGCTACGCTTGCCCACTGTTTGAACAGAACCTTGGCTACGTTGTGCTGGATCTCACCAGGTGGAAGGTAGAGCTCCTTCTGCCTGACCTTGATTATCGCCTTCTCGGTGGTCTCGGACTCGGTGTACTCCGGTGTTCCGTAATCATCGTGCCCCGTCAATGTCTGATGGATTATAATTACGTCGTCGCCCTGCAAACTCACAAGCTCGTTGAACCTGAGGGCTTTGGGACTGGGGCGCAGAACATCGAAACCCTCGCCGAACTGGCCGTACTGGAAGCTCATGATTCGTGGACATCCCCTTTCGTGATGTTCGTGGTATTTGCTCCTTCAACCACGGTCGTGCCAGTGACCCCGAAGATCTGGCCACAGTCAAGGATAACGTGGTCAGTGTATCCCTGTATATCGATGCCGTTGGGCGTGGTGGCTTGGCCGTCTATAATGAAGCTGCTCAGGTTAATCCTGCTACACTTGTTACCCGCACCGTCGTCGTCAATATCCACGGCGTCCCCACCGGTGAGGTAGAATATGTGGCCCATACAGACTACGGCCTCCACTTTGCGGTACATCTTGAATCCGATGCCCCCGGTGTTGAAGTGCTGGTTGTTGTGGAATTGGAGGAGCCTGACCCTTCCCGTTGTCCCGTCCAGGGCCCCGATCTCTATGTCGATGTTGTTGGCGTAGAAGTAGTTGTTCAAAAAGTAGCTCTTGAGGATCACGCCTGCGCCCACACCACCTTCAAGCCGGATACCGGACCCTGCACAATTCTCGATGAGGTTATCCTTGACCCATAGGTTCCAGCTGTCCAGCTCGCTCTCCACATGGAATCCGTGCCTCTTGGGCTGGTTCATGTAGACTCGCTCCATGTGCCAGTCGCTCATGTTCTCCACGTGCACCATGTCCCGGTCGCCTGAACCGTGGAGCAGGGTCATATCGTAGAGTCCTCCGAAGTGGCTCATTTCCCCTGTTTTGCCGATGTCGATGCAGTGGACCCCGTTGCTGACGTTGAACCGTATCATCGTCCCGTAATCAAGGTCGTGCCAGCACATTCCCGCACCATGAATATGGACTGGGTACACCTCGTCTAGCACCCATGGCTGGGTCTCGGTGATCTTGCCCTTGGGAAGCCAGATCGCGCCACCTGTGTCGCCGTACACATCGTCTATGGCAAGCTGGACGTTTCCTGGGTCGAAGTCCCAGAGGTTGCCTCTGCTGTTGATTATCTGGGTGCGGTCCTTGAGGAAACCCGCCGCCCCTGACCCGAAACGGGCTTCAAGTGCGTCTATTAGCGTGTCGTAGTGGCTATACGTGATTGGGTTCGGAGGGTAGGGTTTCTCGAATGCCAGTTATGTCCCCTCCGTGTACCGCGCGTCCTCGTCGATATGCTGGTACTTTGAGGAGACTATGTGAACGGTCCTGTACAGCGTATATATCCGGTCAATGGTCGTCTCCCAGACCTCGTGGATGTTTCCTGAGTCCTCCTTGTACTCGCCCGCCGCGGAGCTCTGGGGCTGTCTCCCCTTGATTGTCTTGGCTGAGATGACCATGCTCAGTTTCTTGATGAGCTCGTCTGATTCGCTCTGAGAGCCGAGGGTCTTGTTAATCTCGGCGTCGCTCAATGCTATGATTGAGGCTATCTCCGAGTCACTGAGGCTCGTATGAATTATTTGCCGTACATCTAGAGCGGTGCAGTAAACCAAAGTTATGCCTCCTGGTTTTTCTTATCTGGATCCTCGGGAGTTTTTTTGGAGTCGGTTTTTTGAGTCTGTTTCTTTGTACGGCGTCTTTTTGGTTTTACAAGCTTGAACTC
>CAYLJH010000204.1:0-3941 GCA_964383685.1 uncultured Candidatus Bathyarchaeia archaeon
CTACCTCGTCGGGCGCAAGATGTTCGCCCTCGTCGTCACCAAGGGCGCCGTGATAACAAAGCTCGATGACGAGTCAAAGGAGGCCCTCTCAGGCGTTCACGACTGGAAACCCTTTGAGGCCCACAGGACGATAAAGAAATGGGCCCACCTTGAGTTGGAGCCCGCTGAAGTGCCCTCGATCATCCCATTTATCAAGAAAAGCTACGAGGCGGCAAAGCTGGTAGCCGGGGTCTAGTCCCGTCGCGTAACTAGGAGCGGAAATCCGCAACCTCGTCAACTGGGAGCCTCGGGGGCCCCACCTTACCAGCCATCTTCGCTGATGGATAACCCAGCCCAACGGCGGCGATGAGATCCATTTCTTCTTTCCCGTACATCTTCTTGTACTCGTCAGCCGCAACGCGGACCGCCGCAACCCAGAGGGAGCCGAGGCCCATACCGTGAGCCTTCAACATCATGGTCTGGATGCAGGCACCGATGCTCTGAGGGCTTGTCCAAGTCTTGTTCTTGTCCCAGACCACGACTACCGCTGAGCCCTTCTCAAGGCTCAACGCGCTCCACTTAAAGATACCCAGTGACCGCTCCGTGAAATCGTCCTTCTTCGCCTCGATCTGGTCGCGCATGACCTTGATGAACTCTATCATGGGCTCGCCAGTCAGAACGGTGAAACGCCAAGGCTGGCTGTTTGTGCCACTGGGTGCCCAGATGGAGTAATCGAGGATCTCCCTGATCTGCTCCTCCGTGACCTTCTGCTCCCTATCGTAGCTGCGGCAGCTGCGCCTCTCCATGATCGCCTTATCAAGTTCCAATATAATCGGGCAAGAGGGATAGGCGGCAGGATATAGGTCATTCGATGAACTCGGCGACTTCGTCAAGGGATTTCTTCTTGGGAACCTTTCCCCCTGTCGCGCCATACCCCAGCGTTATCGCCCCCGACAGCTTCCAGTCCTTGCCGAAGTACTCCCGCGTCTCCTCGTAGGCATAGAACACGTCGCCGATCCACAGGCTGCCAAGTCCAAGGTCAAACGCCCTGAGGCAGATGTTCTGGATGGCCGCCGCCACACTATGCTCCTCCGTCATCCACCCGTTCTCGTTGGTGTTCCAGACGATCACTAAAACAGGTGCCTCCTCCATGATCTCAAGCGTCCCCTGGGATGAACCCGCCTCTTTCCTCCCATGCATCTGGATGAACGAGTCCAGGTGTTTCCTGAACATGAGGTTATAGTCATCCTTTCCTTTGCCTGTTAGAACAGTGAACCTCCACTGATGGCCGTTCTTGGCGCTGGGAGCCCAGTTTCCCGCTTCCAGGATATCCCTGATAATCTCCACTGGTACCGGGTCTTTCCTGTACTTCCTGATACTCCTGCGCCCCTTTATGGCCTCAATTAGCTCCATAACGAATCTAATAAGCAGGCGAGAGGTCCTTAGATAAGCCTGAGGGATATTTTTGAAGGTGTTAAGTGTAGGTGACAACTGCATAGACGACTACGCTGAGCTTGGGAAGAAGTACCCAGGCGGGAACGCATTGAACATCGCCATCTACGCGTCAAGATACCCGGGCGTCAAGGCAGACTATCTGGGGATTGTTGGCACAGACGAGAACGGGGAATACCTGCTCGATGAGATCAGGAAACAGGGACTCGACACATCTTACCTGTGGCAGGAGGAGGGAATGAACGCCGTCACAAGCATCCTCATCAGGGACGGCGACAGGGTCTTCGATGATTACGTAGAGGGAGTGCAGGAGAACGCCGTCCTGCCCATTGAAATGATACCTGACCTCTCAGGCTACGACATTGTTCACTTCGTGGTCTGGGGGTTCGGGAGGGAGCACATCCCAATGATAAAGGGCGTCCCCCTCAGCTGCGATTTTAGCTCCAAGCTGGACGACCCAAGGACAGGGATCATGCCGTACCTGGATTATAGCTTCTTCTCGGGGAGCCACCTGATCGAGGAGGGAAAGGACCCCGAGGCAGAGATCAGGAGGCTCAAGGAACGCACCCCAGGGATTGTAGCCATGACCCTCGGCGATCACGGCTCAATAGTCTACGACGGGGAGAAGATATTCAGGGGGGAAGCACTTCCTGTTGAAGTAGTTGATACCCTTGGCTCAGGTGATGCCTTCATCTCCGCGTTCCTTGTCTCAAGGCTCAGGGGAACTGGTATCCAGGAATCAATAGACGCCGGGCACCTCGCGGCGAGGGATATCTGTAAAAGGCTGGGTGCCTGGGGCGGCCCTGACTAGAACTTGTATAGGTGGTAGTACCGCCACGCGTTCATGTCCCTGTTCTTGGCCAGGCTCAGGTAGTAGCTGAACCATTCAAGCTCGATGAAGAGCGTGAAAGGCGTCTCCAGGTTACTGGGAGCCTCTGCAAGAGTCCCGAACTCGATGCACTCGACACCGTTACCCTTTGCCCATTCCATGATCTTGTCACTTAACGGGTTCTCTGCCGCCCCCTTCAGGAACAGGGCGGCTGTCCCAGGTGTGAAGACCTCAATCGAGCCGTGGCCGAACTCGCTGTAGTTAATGTGCGTCGCGTGTACCCAGCACATCTCCATCAGCGTGCAGACCGCGAACTGATAAGCGAGGCCGTAGTTGATGCCTCCTCCCAGTACGAACATCTCCGCATGGTCCTTCATGGCCAAACCCTGCTTTTTCGCCCTCTCCTTGGCAGACGGGATCATGGGCAGCAGCTTGTCCAGTAGGTTATCGATGGTCTTGATCATCTCGTCGCCTACCGCGTAGCCCTTCTCCCTGAATATTGAGCCGAATATGTAGTACATGCTGGCCAGCTTGCCAAAGGTTACACCCGGAGCGTCCCAGCCGTACGGGTGATCGACTTCCTCGTTGATCAATGACTCCGTCTTCTGGGTCAGGCCCACTGTCGCGCCTCCCTGATCCTTGAACCACCTCATGGCCTCAAGGACCTCCGCTGTCTTCCCGGACTGGCTGATGAATATCCCCACGGCCTTATCGTCAACTGCTGCCGGCTTCCTCTCAAGGAAATCCCGTGAGCTGAAGTTGAACACAGGGACCTTTGTGTGCTTCTCGGCGATGTACCTCATTGGGTACTGGACGCTGTAGCTTCCGCCGCTTCCCACCATGTAGAAACGTTCATGGCTTGAGAGCTTCCTGCCTATCTCTATCAGCAGCTCCTTCTTGGACTGGACCGCCTTGATGGTCTTGTCGGTTACCTCTGGCTGTAGCCAGTAGGGCTTGTAGTTCTCCTCTGTAAGGTACTTTATTGGCTCGGACATGGGCATCACTGATGCCCAGAAAACAATTGATAAGATATTAAAAGAGTTGGACGAGCTAGAGCTCTAGCTTGAGAGCTTCCTTGAGTCCCTTGTAGCGGTTCCTGATGGTGACCTCGGTCACGCCAGCCGCGTCCGCGATCATCTTCTGTGTCCGCTTCTCGTCGTTCATGACGCATGCGATGTAGAGTGCCGCTGCCGCCAGGCCCATGGGGTCCTTGCCCGCAGTTGTCTTCAGCTCCTCGGCCTTCCTGAGAATGTCCACCGCTGCCTGCTGAGTGTTCTCGCTGATATCCACCTTTGCCGCGATCTTTGGGACACGGTACTGTGCCTTGGGGATTGGCATGCTCATCTTCAGCTCCCTCAGGAGTAGCCTGTAACACCTTGCCAGGTCCTTCTTCTCGATGGTGCTGTGCTCGCTGAGCTCACGCAGCGTCCTCGGGGTACCCGTTACCCTGCACGCCGCGTATAGGCTCGCTGCAGCGATTGCGCTGATGCTCCTTCCACGTACAAGTCCCTTCTCTAGGGCCTTCCTGTAGATGACGGCCGCCCTTTCCTTTACGGACTTGGGGATGTGGAGCTTGTCGGTGAGCCTGCTGAGCTCTGTCATGGCGTGGCTCAGGTTCCTGTCTACACTGCTCTGGTAGCTTGACCTTATGTGCCATTTCTTTAGCCTGAGCATCTGGAAC
>CAYLJH010000205.1:0-3912 GCA_964383685.1 uncultured Candidatus Bathyarchaeia archaeon
TCCTTGCTGTCATCAAATCCCTGTATGGTCTCCTTGATTGATGGGGCTATTGCCCTCGTGTTGAAGATGTACTCGGATCGCTTGTTGGGGAACCTGTGGCCCGTCTCAACCAGGACCCGCCTGATGTCCTCCTCTGAGCCCTCAAGGAGCACGTTGTCAATGCAGAGGGCGTCAACGCATTTCTGCCCCATGACGGCGCTTGCGTAGGCCGTGAGGAGGCAGTAGACCAGCTCCTCGTACCACTTGAAAGTGTCCATCTCGTGGACCATCCGGAACTCGTCCATCCTGTCTTCCACCATTTTCTTGACACGGGGGACACGCCTGAGCTCGTTGACGCGTTCAACAAGCCCGTTGATGCCTTCTAGGTTGTCGGGATTGAGCTGCACATTCCAGAGAAGACGGGGCGTGATTTAAACTTCAATTACTCTCATCGCCTGAAAGGATAGCTCTATAAGAATGTCACATGAAAATGTGACAACATGGTCCGGCAGCCCAGCCTAGAGCATGAGAATAATATTGTACGTTGTAAGGCGTTGAGGAACATACCCGAGGTCGTTATCGTCGGGTACAAGTTTGACGCAGTCGAGGAAAAAAAGGATTTCACCACATACTACTGGGTGGCGAGGCAGCTCATCCAGAACGGGCTGGCTGAGCTCGTTGATGAGACACTTTCAACCAACGAGTGGACCCAGATCCACTTCAAGGAGCGGATAAACCCCGCAGGACCACCGGGCCCCCTGGTGGATGATTTCTACGAGAAGGCGTACCAGTCATTTACATCGGCCAGGGACAACAACGAGCCCGATAACCTGCAGAACAGGATGAAGGCACGTTTCAGGGACATCCTTGAGTCAAGGATCAACAGGATCACACGGCAGGCGACAGCGCAGGCAGATTCACCCACCAGGGTACTACAGCCAAGTGAGACTGCCCTATATACTGACGTTCACCGGATTACTTCGAAGTGGCGTGACACATTGCTTGAGCTGGGTGAAGAGTAGTGGCTAGGCAAGAATCCATGGAAGGATCGTTCACACGGTTCATCGAGGACCACGAGGACGACAAAGGGGAGCTTGTCTACGAGCTCGCAATCAGCGAGATGGTGGTCAAGGGCAACAAGAGCCTCGTAATCAACTTCACTGACCTCTACGGCTTCGATGCCGAACTGGCGCGAATGGTCCTGGACGACCCCGAGACATACTCATCAATATTCGGCTCCGTGGTGAGGAGCAAGCTCAGGACTAGGGACCCCATCTTCGCGGAGAGCCTAGACAGGATCAACATCAGGTACAGGAATCTCCCCGCTGAGACCCAGCTGAGGAAGATAGGCTCAGCCCATATCAGCCACCTTGTCATGGTCAACGGGATCATCGTAAGGGCATCCTCGGTGACTCCGCTTGTTACCAGGGCAACTTTCAGGTGCTCACTCTGCGGCGATATGAACCACCTTGAGCAGAGCGGACAGACCATGATGAAGCCACAGAAATGCATCTCATGTGACAACAGGAAGGGCTTCGAGCTGGTTCCAAGGGAGTCCGTGTTCATCGACTCGCAGAAGGTAACCATACAGGAGCGGCCGGAGGACCTGCCGCCAGGCCAGCTCCCGCGATCAGTTAACGTGGAGCTAAAGGATGATATCGTCGATATCGCCCGTCCAGGCGACAGGATCAGCATCACGGGTTTCATCAAGCTCCTGCCGCGGTACGGCAGGGGAGGGGAGCTAAGAACATTCGACCTCAACATCGACGCCAGTTACGTGGACGTCGCAGGGAAGGATGCCGAGCTTCTCGATCTCACACCCGAGGAGGAAGAGGAGATGAGGGCAATAGCTGCGGACCCGTTCGTACACGATAACCTCCTCAAGAGCATCGCGCCCAGCATCTACGGCAACGATTACATCAAGCAGGCCGTCCTCTACCTGCTCCTCGGAGGGGTGAGCAGGGAGAGAGAGGACGTCAGGATCAGGGGAGACATCAACGTGCTCCTCGTTGGAGACCCAGGCACGGCTAAGAGCCAGATGCTCAACTACGCTGCAAAGGTAGCCCCTCGTGGTATTATGACCACAGGAAGGGGAAGCACGGCAGCGGGACTCACGGCGGCCGTCGTCAAGGAGGGCGGTACGGGGAACTTCGTCCTTGAGGCGGGGGCGCTTGTCCTCGCGGACAAGGGAATCTGCTGCATCGACGAGATGGACAAGATGAGAGACGAGGACAGGGGCGCGATACACCCAGCCATGGAGCAGCAGATAGTGCCCATCGCAAAGGGAGGCATCGTGGCTACGCTGAACGCACGCTGCAGCATACTGGCAGCGGCAAACCCCACCCTGGGAAGGTACAACCCTTACCAGACCATCGGGCAGAACATCACGCTCCCGGTCACACTGCTCAGCAGGTTCGATATCATATTCGTACTCAGGGACATCCCTGACAACCAGCTGGACACACAGATCGCGTCACATATACTCAACCTGGCAAGAGACGAGACCCTGATCTCACCGCCCCTTGACATGGCGACCATGAAAAAGTACATCAGCTTCGCAAAGACCATCAAGCCGGAGTTGACGCCGGAGGTCATCGACAGGTTCCAGGACTATTACGTCAGGATGAGGAACGCCAGCGTCGAGGGAGGGGAGGCATCCGCCATATCAATCACGGCGCGTCAACTGGAGGCACTGATCAGGCTGTCCGAGGCCAGGGCGAGGGCGCACCTGA
The DNA here is from genome assembly GCA_964383685.1 of uncultured Candidatus Bathyarchaeia archaeon. Taxonomy (GTDB): domain Archaea; phylum Thermoproteota; class Bathyarchaeia; order TCS64; family TCS64; genus RBG-16-57-9. The sequence goes on from CAYLJH010000205.1 coordinate 2,712, forward strand.
GGGAGACCATCACCATCGAGGACGCCGAGGCAGTCATCCTCCTGACGCAGAAGAGCCTTGAGCAAGTGGGCATCGACATGGCGACGGGAAAGATAGACATCGACATCCTGTACACGGGCAAGCCGAGGAGCCTGCAGAACCAGTTGCAGAAGGTCCTCCAGGTCATCAACGAGATGGAGCGCATCAGCGGCTCGGTGAAGGAGAGCGACATGTACGAGTCGCTGTCAACGGACTTTGGCATCAACAGGAGCGAGGGAGCCAGGTTCATCAGCATGCTGATGAAGGACGGCACGATCTACATGCCGAGGCCAGGGTACTACCGGCGCACCGACTAGTTTCACCCATCCCCCACCTATTTCCACCATCGTCCATCTTTTTATCCTAAAAACCAGCCCTTGATGTATGGGCATCCACGAGTTCCTCAACCATGACCCGCTCCCCTACTTGGAGTCATCGGAGGAACCGTGGGTAAGGTACAACCTCCAGTTATTACGAGGCAAGGAAGGCTCAAAGGAGTTCAAGGATCTGACTGCTGACCCAAGGATACAGTCACTGATAGACGAGTGCATCCGGTGGCCCGACCCGCCCATCAAGCGTCACAACGACGCGAAGCACCCCATCCACAAGATAGAGATGCTGGCAGACATGGGGCTTGACATCAGAGACAACTGGATCAACGCCATCTGCAACCTCATCATGGAGAACAGGACGGAGGACGGCTACTTCGTGTCAAAGTTGGAGATACCCGAGAGGCTGGGGGGCAAGGACACATGGACAATGGAGTGGATGCAGTGCGACTCACCGATCCTGCTCTACGCGCTCCAAAAGTTCGGCGTCGAGAACGTGTTCACCGATGAAGCCGCCAGGATGCTGGTCTGGAACGTCGAGAACAACGGTTGGAGGTGCAGGAGCAGCATACCAAAGTTCAGGGGACCGGGGAGGAAGGACGACCACTGCCCGTACGGAAACCTGATAACACTGAAGGCGTTGAGCCTGGGAAAGTACCGTGGCACCGAGGCGGTCCAGAACGGCATCGACTCCCATATCCTGCACTGGGAGAACAGGGGCGGCAAGAAGGTCCACAGGTTCGGCATCGGCACCACTTTCAAGAGACTAAAGTACCCCAACGTCTGGTTTGACATCCTCCACATCGTCGATGTCCTGAGCAGGTACCCCTACGCCATGGAGCACGGCGAGTTCT
>CAYLJH010000206.1:0-3897 GCA_964383685.1 uncultured Candidatus Bathyarchaeia archaeon
CGGAGAAAGACGAGGGAAAGGCTGACCTGGCCGAGTTGAGGCTCATGTTAAGTGGTTTCGGTGAGACGGTGAGGGCCATCAGCAGGCAGGGACTGACCTTCATATCCCTGGACATGGTCTTCACGATTTCTCTCGGCCTCGGGGACCCCTATCTGGTAACTTACGCCACTGACAGCCTGGGCCTGTCCTTCACCCAGTGGGGGACTATCATGACGCTGGTAAGTGTGCTGAACTGCGTCGTCATACTGCTTGTGGCGAGCCCGTCCGATGACCAGGGAAGGGTCAAGTTCGTTCTGGCATCGATGATATCATGGCCAATCACGTACCTGCTATTCATCAACTCGGGGAGTTATCTCCAGATCATGCTGGCGAGGCTTGCCATCACAGTATCGGCAGGTGTAGGTCAGCCAGCCTGGCACGCCATGTTCGTTGATTACTGCCCAAAGGAGCACAGGGGCCGGTACAACGCACTCCTTGAGATCGCCTGGTCCGTTCTCTACGGGGGAGGCAGCTGGCTAGGTGGCATGCTGTACCAGAACGTCGGGATAAAGACCCCATTCCAAGTGGCGATAGCTCTGATGAGCGTGGGGTCAGTGGCCGCGTTGCTGTACCTGAAGGAGCCCGAGGTCAGGGCCGAGTAGCTATCCTCTTATCCTTGCGGGCTCCGTAACAAAGTATGCTCACCGAAAAATCCTACAACAGAGACGATTTATCTCTCAACTACGCCGAGGGGCCAAACGGTGGTCCCCCTGTCCTGTTCCTGCACGGGCTGACTGACCGGTGGCAGTTCTTCCTGCCGGTCATGCCCGCCATGACTCAAAGCTGGCACGTCTATGCCCTGGACTTTCGGGGGCACGGCGCATCAAAGCACACACCTCCATACAGGTACCTCGACCATATCAACGACACAATCAGTTTCATCGAGGATGTAATCGGTGAGCCAGTGCACCTTTACGGCACCGCCCTGGGCGGGATGGCTGCACTGATGGTAGCTGCTAGGAGGCCGGACCTAGTCAAGAGCCTCGTGTTCGGAGACGCCAATATCAAGCTGGAATACGTGAAAAAGGTGATCGTTGATTACCACACCTTCTGGAGCGGGTGGCACAAGCTGGCATCATACCCAGCGGGGCTGGACGAGTACGTCAAGATGGTGGGCGATATGCCCATCAACATCCCTTGGAGGGAGCCGGGCACGTACGGGGACGGGCTTGACTATGTAAGCGTCCTCAACAAGTCGCTGTACCTCAGGAACCTTGACCCAGAGGTCCTGCGGCCATGGTCTGATAGCGCGGAGGACGACGAGGCGTTCAAGACCTTGTCCACCGGCTACGACGAGGACGAGATTAGGAACATTCAGTGTCCAGTACTCTTCATCCAGGCCAACATGGAGAAAGGAGGGATACTGGCTGATGACGAGGTGGAGTTTGCCCTTGAACGCGTCAAGCGGGCCAAGCACATCTACATGCCCATGTACGGCCACAACCTGGGTTGCTACTCATGGGAGACAGGGGCCCTCCTGCGCGTCGTGAACACGTTCCTCATGGCCCACAGGTAGGGTCTAAATAACCCCCAACCCAAGATTTTACTGATTGTTATGGTTGAGACTGACAGGGACAGCGAGTCCAAGGCAGAGGCCGTCGAGACCCTGAAGGAGCAGCTCGTGATAGAGGGCCAACTTGTCGGGTTATATGACGAGTACGAGAGGGAATCAGAAAACAAGGCGATGAAGAGGGTGATGCAGATGTTCAGGCTGGACAGCCAGCGGCACATCAATATCATCCAGGCCGCCATCGAGATCATCCAGGGTGAGGAGGTGTACATCGAGGACAGGGGGCCACTCAAGGAGTCGTTCAAGAAGCACCTAGCGCTTGAAGCCGAGTCGTTGAAGAAGGCGAACAGCATCCTCAGGGAGCTATGGGTCGACGAGAACCAGGGGCTCAAGAACCTGCTCCAGATGTGGAGGGACGACGAGAAACGGCACCACGCGGCCTTGAAGACCATCGTATCAAAAACATATTTCAGGATGGCCAGCAACGATTTTGTGTCAATGTTCAGGGACGAAAAATTCCTTGAGGATCGTCACAAGACAGCCAAGAAGTTCAAGGAGAAATATGAATCCCCCTGACCTTTTACGGCATTATTACCTCGATTTGTCCCAAACGCGGCGAGCGATAATATTAAACCCTGAAAGCGGCTAGTATCTTCGATTCGATTATGAGTATGAAAGATAGATTCAACGGGAAAGATTACCTTACCCTAATGGACTGGAAACCAGAGGAGATCAAGTACATCCTCGACGTCTCAATTGACTTCAAGAGGCAGCGTTTGATGAAGCAGCCACACGAGAACCTGAGGGGCAGGACAATGGCCATGGTCTTCGAAAAGGCCAGCACGAGGACCCGTTTCAGCTTCCAGGCGGCAATCGCCCACCTGGGCATGCAGAGCTTCTATTCAACACCCAGCACAATGCAGCTGTCAAGGGGCGAGCCAATCAAGGACACGGCGCGTATCCTGGACAGGTACTGTGACGGCTTAGTTCTCAGGACCTTTGGACAGGAGGTAGCCGAGGAGTACGCGGCCTACATGGACAGCCCGGTAATCAACGCGTTGACTGACATGACACACCCATGCCAAGGACTAGCCGACATGATGACCATGATCGAGTACAAGGGCAAGCTCAAGGGATTGAAGCTGGCTTACAGCGGCGACCCGTGGAACGTGTGCCAGAGCCTCATGGTCTCAAGCAGCCTCATGGAGATGGACATGTACATCGCACTGCCAAAAGGATGGATGCCACACCCGAAGATCATGAAGTTCGCCACCGAGAACGCCGAGGACAGGGGAACCCAGATCGTCATCACGGACGACATCGAGGAGGCTTTCAGCGGCGCTGACGTGATCTACGCAAACACCTTCCACAGCATGGGACACAAGGACATAGAGGAGCGGAAGAAAAAGTTCGCGGCTTACCAGGTCAACGATGAGACCATGGCTTACGCGGACAAGCACGCCATCTTCATGCACTGTCTGCCGGGTTACCGTGGCGAGGAGATGACCGACAGCGTAATCGAGGGACCTCAATCAGCCGTGTTTGACCAGGGCGAGAACAGGATGCACACGGAGAAGGCCGTACTGGCCCTCTTCGTGCAGTAATCCACCCATTTTTTAACTCAATCTTATACCGTACTTGGAGGTTGATCCAACTTCCTCGTAGTACCCATGAATGAGGGTTAGAATTTCTCTTGCAATGCCCCATGTCTCAAGACTCTTTTCATCGGAACGAGGTATGTGCTTGAACATTATCGTGACCGAGTACGTGTTCCCTGGGTGGTAAACTATCCCGGTGTTACAGAGGACGCCGCCCATCCACCCTGATTTATCGGCGAGCTCTACACCTTCTGGGATGGAGTCCCGGATGACTCCTTCCTTCCACAGCTTGAGCTTGGAGATGGTGCTCTTGGAGACGAACTTAGAAACTCTTTCCCCCTTGTGTAGGATTGATAACAACTTGGTCATATCCTCCGGAGTTGTGATGTTCTCATTCTCGCTCTTGATGTCCCTGAACGCCTGCATCTTCCGTCTTAGCAATGTTTCAGGGAGACCCAGCTCGACGAGTAACTTGTTGACATCCTGGTTTCCAACCCTGTCGAACATGATGTTGGTGGCAACGTTATCGCTCAGGACAATCATGAGGGTGGCATAGTCCTCCAGCGTCAACATTGTAACCCCTGGTGTCAGGTGCTGCAATACGCCGCTCCCTCCGTAGATGTAATCCTCAGGTAACTTGACCTCCTCCGTGGGGTCAATTTCGCCTGCCTCGACCTTCCTGTAGTACTCCATCAATAGAGGAATCTTGATGATGCTGGCCGTCGGGAACGCCTCCGATTGGTTGAAACT
>CAYLJH010000207.1:0-3888 GCA_964383685.1 uncultured Candidatus Bathyarchaeia archaeon
AACACGGTCCTCCTGATGTTCCCATGCTTCAACCCGGACGGCCAGATCATGGTCACCGAGTTCTACGAGAAGTACCTGGGCACAGAGTACGAGGGCACCAGCCCGCCCATGCTTTACCACAAGTACACGGGCCACGACAACAACCGGGACGCCATCCATAACAACATGGTGGAGAGCAAGATGGTGTCAAAGGTCCTGTACCTTGAGTGGAGCCCCCAGGCGTACATCGACTTTCATCACATGGGCAGCTACGGGGCCAGGTTCTACATCGCGCCCTTCGCCAACCCCATCGACGACAAGGTTGACCCCCTGATCTGGACCGAGCAGGAGCTCTACGGCGGTCTCACACACGTCATGCTTGAGCAGGAGGGCAAATACGGCATCGAGTCAACGGCCACTTATCCGGGCGAGTTCATGCCCACGTTCAACTACGTGCCGTGCTGGCACAACATATGCGGCATGCTGACGGAGTCGGCATCAGCGAAACTAGCCACGCCTCTTTACATCCACTACCACCAGCTGAGGGGCAGCAGGCGAGGTAGGCCTGAGTACAGGGCCCAGATGGGCTTCCCGCACCCGTGGGAAGGGGGATGGTGGAAGCTCAGGGACATCGTTGAGCAACAGAAGATCAGCGCCTACGGCACACTTGAGGCGGCATCCAAGTTCAAGCCCATGATCCTGAGGAACATGCACCAGAAGGCAAGCAACGCCATCAGCAAGGGCCTGGACGAGGCCCCCTATGCTTTCATCATCAAGCCTGAGCAGCACGACGATCTGGTCCAGTACAAGCTCATGAAGACACTCATGGACATGGGCGTCGAGGTGAGCAGGAGCCAGCGCGAGTTCGTCGCTGACGGAGTTGTCTACCCGAGGGGGACCTGCGTCGTTTTCGCGGGTCAGCACTGCAGGCCGTACGTGGTGAGCCTCCTGAAGAGGACGTTCTACCACCTGGGACCTTTCAGCAAGTACGACGACGGATCACCCGTTGTGCCCTATGACCTGTCAACCTACACCATCGCGGAGTTCATGGGAATCAGGATGCACGAGGTGGAGAAGCTCTTCGAGGGCAACTTCGAGGTCCTCAGCAGCATCAGGTACCCCAGGGGGGACGTCCATAATGACGCAGCCAACGGTTGGCTGCTGGACGGGAAAGTAAACGAGGGCTTCCTGGCGGTGAACAGGCTCCTGAGGAGGGGCTATGCAGTCCAGAGAATATCGGAGGCCGTGGAGGTCAACGGAAAGACCCTGGGACCGGGAAGCTTCTACATCCCCAAGGCGGAGGGGGTAGAGGCCGAGCTTGACAAGCTGAGCAAGCGGTGCCACGTACAGTTCGTCACGGCCCCGGCGGCTTTGAAGGCCAAAGCCATCAAGATGCTGAGGATCGGCATGTACCAGCGATACTACGGCGGCAACGCCGACGAGGGCTGGACAAGGTGGCTCCTTGAGCAGTACAGGTTCAAGTACAAGACCATCATGGACAAGGACGTCCAGAGGGGCAAGCTCAGAGGCAAGTACGATGTCATCATCCTTCCAAGCGACGCTAAGGAGCTGCTGATGGGCGAGGACATCGAGGGCTACTACGAGAAGAGGTGGGGAGGCGGGTTCACATTGCCAAACTACCCCGAGGAGTACCGAAGCGGCTTCGGTAAGGAGGGCGTGAAAAAGCTCAAGGAGTTCGTCGAGGACGGCGGGACGCTCCTATGCCTGGGTGATTCCAGCAACTTTGCCATCGAGGAGTTCAAGCTGCCAGTGAAAAACGTCCTCAAGGACGTCAAGAACACTGATTTCGTGTGCCCCGGTAGCACCCTGCACGTTGACGTCAACCCTGACCACCCGCTTGCATGGGGCATCCAGGAGGACCTGATGATCATCTTCAGACACCACCCTGCCTTCGAGGTCAAGCCCAGGGTCAACAACGAGGGCTACAAAGTGGTCCTCAGCTACCCCGAGCGGCACATCATGGAGAGCGGCTGGCTCACTGGCGAGAAGTACCTGAGCCGCAAGGCCGCCCTCGTGGAGGCCAAGATGGGCAAGGGCAAGGTGGTCCTCTATGGCTTCCAGCCACAGATGAGGGCGCAACCGGACGCCACGTTCAAGCTGTTCTTCAACGCCCTCCTGGGCTAGCCCTCAGGGGCACCTCTCATCTATTTACCGATAATTATTGATTAATCAAAGGGGTTTTAAGCTCAAGCAGTGAACATTTTTCGACTCGTGATCAATATGGGAGTAGAGAAATACGTAAAAAAAGAAGTCGCGGCCCTCATGAAGAACGCATGGGGCGGCACACGCTCATCAATGGGACCCACCGAGGGAATGATAAATCTGGGAGCGGGAGACCCTGACTTTAATCAACCCGAGTTCATAAACAAGGCAGTCTATGACGCCATGGTGGCTGGGCACACCCACTATAGCTTCACTGGCGAGCCCGATTTCAAGGAAGCCATAGCCAAGTACTATGAAAAGTACGGCGTCAAGATCGACGGGAAGACACAGGTGCTGATAACAAGCGGCGGGAGCCAGGCAATATTCCAGGCGTTCGCGGCCATCCTCAACCCCGGCGACGAGCTCATAGTCTTTGACCCGGCGTACACGGGGTACAACTCGCCAATCGCCTACTTCGGGGCCAAGATGGTGAGGGCAAGGCAGGTCAAGGACAAGGAGGGGCACTTCAGGCCCGACTGGGCCAACCTTGAGGCCGTCATCACAGACAAGACCAAGGCAATCCTGTTCTGCACCCCTGACAACCCCACGGGCACCGTCTGGACAAAGGACGAGCTGAGGAAGCTGTCCGAGATCGCCATAAAGCACGACATCGTGGTCATCAGCGACGAGATCTACACGGAGCTGATCTGGGGAGGCAAGAAGCACGAGACCATCATCGACATCGATGGTATGTGGGAGAGGACCATCGTCCTCATGAGCTTCAGCAAGACATTCGCCTGGACGGGTTGCAGGGCAGGCTACATCATCGCGGGCCCCGAGATGACAAAGGCGGTATCAGCGGTACCGGTGGGCATCTGCAGCGTGCCGGTTCCGTTCCAGAAGGCGGGCATCGTGGCCCTTGAGAAGGGCTGGGACTTTGTCGAGGAGATGAGGGTCGAGTACAAGAAGAGGCTCGATTACATGGTTGAGCGGCTAAACACCATCGACGGCATCAAGTGCGCGTTCCCGCAGGGAGCGTTCTACGTGTTCCCCGATATCAGCGCGCTGGGCGTCCCGTCAATGAAGTTCGCAATGGAGTTTTTCCAGCAGGAGAAGGTCCGCTGCGCACCGGGCTCCGGATACGGAGAGATGGGCGAAGGGCACATCAGGTTCGCCCTTGTGAAGCCCATCAAGGACCTATCGGAGGTCTGCGACAGGCTGGAGAGGTTCGTCAAGAACCTACCACCGCAGGCACCTCCAACCGTCCCCTAACTCCCTTTTCTAAAAGATTACTAGTTTATCCCATTATTAGCGACCGGGTACCAAGATTGCCCACCTTTTTTCCCCTTATGTCAGGTTACTTGACACAAGAAACCCCTCTCAGAAATTTTTTTTCCCAGAATTTACGGCCCACTGATATCACTAGAATAAAAAAAGTCACTAAGTAACAACCCACAGGTACCAAGCCGCCTGAAATATTCCCTTATGTCAGGTTACTTGATACAAGAAAATATTTTTTTCGCGATAATACCAGTGGCAGGAACTAACTTTAAGCCAGCCCTACCTGCCCTCAAGCCTTAATAATCTTCAACCAGTAAGGGCATTTGACAAAAAATGGATACCGACACCCGCTACAGGCTCGTATCCCGGAACCTCCAGGAGATCATCACCCGGGACGAGCTCAGAACACTACTGGAGACAAAGGACAAGCCACGCGGCTACGTCGGATTCGAGCCCAGCGGCATG
>CAYLJH010000208.1:0-3841 GCA_964383685.1 uncultured Candidatus Bathyarchaeia archaeon
ATTGGGACACTGACTAACCCCAGCGGAAAGTTCGAGCCCACGACGGGAGATGAATGTGATGGCCAGTGGGTTGAGATGAATCGGGGCGCAGATGTGGTCGGGTACTGCTACCTGGGCGAGCTGAGCGCCTCCACCGCTGGGATCAGGATTGAGATCGAGGACGATGGGGTGGCCGAGAACGGGATAGGCAGCATAGTTACCTCTCTGCCTTTCGTGACCCCTTGGGGAGTTGACTTCTATTGATAAAAAGAATAAAAGCGTTGAACGGCAGGACCAGGGAAATACTGCTAGTAATGATCCTGGTCGCCATGGCGTCTGTGTACCCGTTATTGGCGTCCCACAAAGAGCCAATGTACGAGGTCAAGACAACTACGATAGCGACATACCAGCACACCGCAAGCTACGATTATGTGGCCGAGCTGGAGTACAACAAGTTCTACAACAACAGGACAATAATCACCAAGGGCGCTGATGTACTATACACGCCCCTCGTGAAGCGACTGAACATTACCTTTGATTACGATTTCATGACCAGCAACACTCCGACAAGCCTATCGAAGGATGTAAGATACATGGTCTCGCTGGAGAGCGAGGGAAAATGGATCAAGATCCTGCAGGACCCTGAGGCCGAGGAGTACCTGAGCTACACGGAGGACCCCTTTGCCGTGAGCTTCAACGTGCGTAACGTGACGAAGCTGTTTGAAAGGCTCAGCCAGGAGACCGGGATAGGGAACGCCAAGAGGTGTATCAGGATTACCCCCGTAATCAATGTCAAAGCGGTAATAGAGGGGCGACATGTGGAGGAGAGGTACGTCCCGGAACTGTGCATTTACTTTGAGTTCGACGAGAAAGTCGGCAAGTTCATCAGCCTCGTCGGCCTGGAGAACACGGAAGTGAACAGGATAACTGAGGAAGAGAGAATTATGAAGGTGGATGTCAAGGAGAACAGGGGATTGTCAGCTGTGTTCAGCAGCACGGCCTTCAGCGGCGTTATAATCGCCTCAGTGCTGTACATCCAGAACAGGCCGGAGAAGACATGGAAGGACTCGCGGGACAAGCTTGTCAGGGAGTACAGGGACTATGTCATCGGCACACGCATGGACCCCGTGAAGGGCCTGATGGTACACGAGGTGGAGACCATGGAGGAGCTTGTACGGATATCCGAGTTCAGGATGAAGCCGATCATGCTCTACGAGACCGGGCACATGATGAAATTCTACATCGTGGACGACAATCAGAAGTACCAGCACCAGTTCAGGGACGCCCAGTGGGGGTAACCTTATATCCTATTTTCGCATGCACAGTGTTGGCGGGGCTGTGGTCTAGTGGCTATGACGTTGGGCTCCAGAAAATAAGAAATTCAAACGGACCCCTCGGGGGATGACGAATTTCTGGAGCGATTGGGGAAACCCGAATATCGAGGGTTCAAGTCCTTCCAGCCCCACCACTAATCTTTTCAGCTGATTGTAAGGTGATTTTTATGAATAAACAACCAGTTTCGACTCGCATGATTCCCGTCAAAATAGTTATTACAGCGAAAAGTACTGATATTTTCAAAGAAGAGTGCGAGAGTTGCCCAAACTAGCACAAAGGAAAAAGATTTTTAATAATACATTGCCGGAAAAAACCAGTTCTCCTCTAAAGGTCTGAAATAAATGCAAGCTGAAAACTTCATAATCCTCATCTCCCTCACGATCCTCATCAGCTATGTAAGTAGCCTCGTTTACTCGCTGACGAAGGTCCCCGATGTCATCGTCCTCATGGGTTTCGGGATATTCATGGGGCCTGTACTGGGTTACGCCGACAAGGTAATGTTCGATGAGATCGCGCCCCTCATGAGCATCCTGGCGCTGAGCATCATACTGTTTGAGGCCGGCATCAACGTGGACATCACCCTGCTCCTGGGGTCAATGGGCAAGGCACTGGTGCTGTCAACGGCATCCATCATGGGATCGATACTGCTCATCGGGTTCGTAACATCATACATTTTGGTCCCGGGCCTGCCATTCCTGCAGGGAATGCTCCTCGGGGCCATGGTGGGGGGGACCAGCACAGTCGCTGTCTATGGTATCCTCAGCGGAATCGGCAACCTGATTCCCAACCTCACAAGCACTCGCGTATTGCTGACAATGGAGTCCATTCTATCGGACCCCATTTGTATCATCTCGTCCATCACAATCATCAAGCTCATCATGCAGCCCACTTTCACGTTGAGGGACACGGTGAAGGAGATCACCATGGTGTTCCTGTTCTCCACGGTCCTAGGTTTGAGCGTGGGGGTGGTTTGGGCAAGGGTGCTTGACAGGCTCAGGACACGCCACTACACGTACATGATCACCCTGGCAGTCCTTCTCCCCCTCTACATCTTCAGCGAGGACTTTATCGGCGAGGGGGCAGGGGCCATGACGGCCCTCATATTCGGGCTGGCCATCACCAACTTCCGTTACATCATGGAAAAGTTCGGAAGGGACGAGAAGGTGCTCATAGACAAGAAGCGCCTCAGGGAGTTCCACGACGAGATAACCTTCTTCATCAAGAGCTTCTTCTTCGTGTACATCGGGGTCGTGGTCAGCCTTTCTTTGAGGTACGCCATCTTCGGGTTAATCCTGGTCATACTCCAGGTGGCCCTCAGGTACGGGATTGTGGATGTCCTCAGCGGGCAGTTCGGGTTCACGCGCGAGGAGAAGGCACTATCGCAGGTGGTCTACGCATCGGGGCTGCCCGCCTTCGTCATGTCACAGCTGCCCCAGATATTTGACCCCGAGGGCGTCTACTTCGCCAGCGCCTCCCTTTACCCTGACCTGACCATGCCTATCGTGCTTGGCACCATTATGTTCAGCGGAATCCTTGGGCCTAAATTGGCCCAACGGGCGCTGATGAAAGAGGACGACTGGGAAGAAGAGCAGCCCGAATCCTGAGTTCTAACTTGATGGAGGAGGGCTCAATCCCTCTGATAGGCCACCTTCCCATCTACTATGGTTGTCAGCACCTTGGTTTTCGCGATATCCGCGGGATCACAGGTGAGGATATCGGTGTCAAGGATGGCCATATCCGCGAGCTTTCCGGGCTCGATGCTTCCCTTGATGCCCTCCTCGAACGTGATGTACGCGCCGTTCCAGGTGTAGACCCTTATTGCGTCCATGACGCTGATGGCCTGGCTCTGTCCCAGGTCCTGGCCGGTCTCGCTTGTCCTGTTGACGCAGACGTGGATGCCCTCGAATACGTTGGCCGAGCACACGGACCAGTCGGCGTTGCCGCTGGCCACGATGCCCATCTCCTTAAAGCTCCTCATGGGCATGTACCGTTTCATCCTCTCCATACCCATGAAGCCCCTGTGCTGGTCGCCCAGCTCCCATCCGAACCCGACCGACGTGGATGAGGTTACGTCCAGCCTCTTCATCCGTTCAAGTGCCTCCTGTGTTGGGAGGCTGCAGTGCTCCATGCTGTGCCTGCTGTGGGGGCGAGGTGCCTCGGTGTACGCCGCCTCGACGCAGTCGAGGTAGAAATCGATGCCCCTGTCGCCGATGGCTCCTATCCCGCACCTCATCCCGGCCTTGTGGAGCTTGATGACTATGGGTGAGAACTCGGCGAGGGCGCTGCCGTCCTTCAGCTCCTCGTTGGTGAAACCGTGGACGACGCCGTAATTGTCAGGCGTCGGGTAGTTGAGGTAGGGCTCGTAGACGGCACAGTTACCCGCGCTCATGCTTCCGTCGTGGCCCAGCTTGATTCCCGCGAACTTGAGGTGGTTGTCACCAAAGTTTGTGGCGTACCCCGCCTCGATGGCGAGGTCGGTGGCCACCTGGTATCTCTCGTTCCTGTGGTAGCTCCTGCCCATGAAGGG
>CAYLJH010000209.1:0-3803 GCA_964383685.1 uncultured Candidatus Bathyarchaeia archaeon
TCGGCGGCCAGATCAGGACGGCCGCCAGCATGGTCGCGTTCATCGGCAGCATCGCGATGACGTTCATAGCGGCACGTTACAACTACAAACGACTGCTCACTGTTGGGCTCCTGGTGATAGCCTCCTCGGCAGTGGCCAGTAGCCTTGCCCCCAGCTTTTCCGTGCTGCTCCTGTCAACGGTTCTGACGGGGGCGGGCATGGCAATAGTGGTCCCCATGACAACGACTCTCATCGCGGAGTACTTTCCAGTGACTGAGCAGGGGAGGGCCATGAGCCTCCTGGGGGTAGGCGGAGGCTTTGGGTTCCTGCTTGGAGGAGCCATCGTCGGCCAGATAGCCGCGATAGGCGGATGGAGGCTTGCTTACATCGGGTTCGCCGGGTCACTTGGAGCCCTTGGCTTGATAATCACGTACTTCACCCTCCCAGACACGGATAACAGGGGTTCAAAGGATATCGCCTCTGGGATACGGGAGATCACATCAAACAAGAGCGCAATCGGGTGCCTCCTGAGCAACTTGCTAGCATCCGCGGGCGTCCAGGGCATCTACTTCTGGTGTTTCAGCTTCATCAGGGAGACGTTCCAGGCGAGCACGGTGCAGACTGGTTACATCTTCACGGGCACGGCGGTCATGTTCATCACGGGGAGCTACCTGACATCCCGAATCCTCTCCAAGCTGGGTCCGAGGCTCACGGTCACCCTTGGGCTGCTGGGAACCAGTGTAAGCACGGTGGCGTACAACATCGCGCCCACGTTATCAATTGCCACCATCGCCATACTCATGGGCAACTTACTGGATTCCTTCAGGTACAACGCCCACAACACCCTCAGCCTCGGGCAGACAGGGGCCAAGGGCTCCATGATGAGCCTCCACAACGCAGCGTCAAACCTGGGCTACTCCATAGGAAGCGCACTGGGGGTCATACTGCTGGTGACCAACTGGCGGACCCTTGGCATAATACTGACTGTCATGTCCTTACTCGCGGCAGCCACGATACTGACGGTTGTTCAGCAGCCTACATCGCAGACCGTCCACAAGTAGTTCCACGACGGCTCGAAACGAACGGCACTCCTCCCAATCCAGCATCAGGCTAGGCTAAATCATGTACCTAGTGGCTTACTATCTAGCGTCCCCGCTTCTTCTCCATCTCTTATTCAGGTAGATCACCGCCTCAGAGATTTTGAATGGCCTTGAGCCGTTTCCCGTCCTTACGAAGAAGAGCTGTTGCCCCCTGTGGGTGAGGAACGCGGGTTCGTGTGATGCCCCGACGCGGACCTGGCAGACCTCCTGACCCTGGATCTCGTGGAATATTATCTCGATGTGCCTCAGGTGGATATTCCCGATCTTGTGTGAGATCTGGTTGATGAGATAGTTCTGGAAGCCGTCCCGGTCCCTCTTCTTTAAGGCCATGTAGTCTGTCTTGAGGCCCACCACCACGTTGCTGTCAGAGACCCCTATGATGAGATCCCCGCCTGAAGCGTTCAGGAAGGCGCAGATGGCCTTCAGGCAGTTGAACTCCAGCTCAAGGTCCACCTCCTTGCGGTGAAAGTTGTACCTGAGGCTCGACTTGAACTCCAAGCGCTGCCCCTCGTAGCCCTCCACCAGGTCGTTGATATCGAATGGCTGTGCTTTTGGCGCATCATTCAACCATATGCCCAGGTTAAAACCTGCCACGTCGGTCATCGTGAGGATTCCGACTAGTTCCGAGCCATCGACTACCGGGAGCTTCTTGATCCTTTTCCTGATCATCGTTTTCACCGCTGCCTCGATGGGCCTCCCCGGTTCAGTGGTGATGACCGGGTTGGTCATGACGTCCTCGACCATGACCTCCTTCGGGTCCCTCCCACTCGCCACGACCCTCGTCAGGACGTCCTTCTCCGTCAGGATCCCCAAGATCTGGTTACCTGCTTGTACCACGAGGCAGCTGATGCCGAATTTGGTCATTACCCTCGCCGCGTTCTCGATAGCGTCCCCTGGGGAGGCCATGACAACGCCATGGGTCATGACATCCCGGACTGTGATTGTGTCCTGCTCAAGGGTCACGCCGGGTTGTGAAAATGGCCCGGGCGTCCTTGCATTCATGGGATTGACTTTTTTCAAGTTGAACGAGTTTTTTTCTAATACGGCCACCAACTCAGATGTGCGCAACCTCAGTCAACTATACGTATGAGTCTAATTTAAATACATCATTTTATGATATATGTTTAACCGTTAAGGGAATCGAGCACAGGAAGCCTAAACTGATTTTGGAAAGAGCATCATGACAAGAAAGAGATCCATCTGGGGAGAGGCCCTCAAGACGCTCTACAGACCAATAATAAAACGAAGTTTCTACCGGTCCCTCATAGGTCGGATGGTTGAGCCGGGCTCCCCTGAGAAGGGAAGGCTACTCGAACATCAGGTAAAATCCTTTGTCGCCTCGTTTTGGGGCGAGATGAACGACATCGACCTCGCTGTCGCGTTCGAGACATTGCCCTCGCTGGGAAACCAGCACAACGTCTTCCTTGCGGCCATAACCGTGGCGGCCTACCGGGTGCTCATTAAGAGTGGACTGGGGAGGGGCTACGCGCTGGACCTGATGGGGGACCTCGGGTGGCAGGTCTATATCTCCATAGTGGGCGTCCCCAAGTTTATGGCTAAACTCTTTGCTCGCACACCACAGAAAAGACTGATTTTGTTCTGCTCAACCTTATGAGGTTCCCCTTTAGTTCAACTGGAAGACCGTGCTACGAGGTGAAAGCATGGTCGGATGGCGATGCCATGTACACCCATTGGACTTGGTGCCCCCCATATCAGTTCGTGAAGAGTTATGTCGATGAACACGGGGATCATGGTGAAATTGAGCTGTTCCGTCGGACCTGGTGCGAGTACGACTGGGCGCTGACCTACGCACTGGTGGACGGGGCCTACGGTGAGAGGGGATACTACGAGAGGCCGCACACCCTCTCACATGGAGACGATGTGTGCGATATGTGCTGGTCGGCCAACCCCAGGCACAAAGCCCATCAGGGCCCTCAAGGGAAATAGTTGGGGATGCCCTGTATCTTAGAACACAGGGGGATCATTTTGAGAACTCCTGGAATATATCCGCCAGCTCGATGAGTCTCCATTTACCGGGCTGTTGATTGAGCCCACCTCGCAGGACACCCACGGGTAGTTCTTCCTCGGCTCGAAACGAAATGGACCGCCCCCCTTTCTTACTCGCGCATGGAATCACATCAGCTACAAGGAGATCATCGTCAAACGCTTTGAAAACGAGTTATCTGGAAAGTTCAGGCAATAAGGCTGAGGATTGCAAGCACAAAAGACATGGCGCAGGCGAGGGGGATCAAAGCCGCATATTGTCTACTCCTTTTGGTAAGTATCACAACATCCACATAGGCCCTGCCCTTCGCGGTCAGCTGCCATATCCCGCCTTCAAGGGCTATGAATCGTTCTTTGATGAGGCCGTTAAGGGAATCACCGTCTTCGCCCAGTAGGATGCGGTCTATAAACTCAAAGTTCTTCAACTCGTTGTCTTGCCTGTGCAGCGTCAGCAGGACCCCGCTCAGATTTTCGCTCAGCATCAAACCGGTCTCATCCACCTGCACAGTCAACAACCCAGTATTTGAGTGTTCACAGGGGCCACGGGGGGATCATTTGGAGAACTCCTGGAAGATATCCGCCAGCTCGACGAGCCTCATCTTGACCAGTCTGTTGATTGAGCCCGCCTCGTATGACCCGTCAATGCCCCTCTCTCCTGCCTTGACCCCCGTGAGGACCTCGATCCCCTCGTCTATGGATTTAACAGGGTAGACGTGGAAG
>CAYLJH010000210.1:0-3800 GCA_964383685.1 uncultured Candidatus Bathyarchaeia archaeon
TCGTGTACGCGGAGGCATACACGAGTAACCACCAGACGGTGCTCCTTGAGAACGCAGACGAGGTCATCAGGGACAATAACATAAAGCTCATCATCGTCGACAGCGTGACGAGCCACTTCAGGAGCGAGTACATCGGAAGGGAGATGCTGGCGAACCGCCAGCAGCAGCTCAACAAGCACCTGCACAAACTCACGAGGCTGGGCAGGGCGTTCAACACCTCGCTGGTCATCACCAATCAGGTGATGGCGACGCCTGACGCGTTCTTCAGCAAGGCCGTGGCACCCGTCGGAGGCCACATACTGGGCCACATGAGCCACAACAGGATATTCATCAGGAAGGGCAGGAACAACATGAGGATAGCCAAGCTAACGGCGAGCCCCAGCCTGCCAGAGGGCGAGGCACCCATGAGGATCACAGAGAGAGGGATAGAGAGTGACGAAGACTACTAAACCAGGACGAGGACTGACCGTCACGGGGAAGACCCGTGAATCAATTATAATATTCTTTAAGAACATGATTGACAGGCGGTTCACTGACGCCGATAAGGCGCTGGGAGCCATCAGGGAGCGCAAGTTCACAGACGAGGAGTACAAGACGGGATACATCAACGCCCTCGATGGCCTTCTCATCTCGGTGAGATCAGGGGACGAGAGGGATTTCTACAACAAGAATAATTTCGACAAGAAAAGCCTCAAGGCTCACAGGGAGGAGTTCAAGGAGTTCAGGAAATCCCCCATCAGGACACGGTTTGACTCCGGATATTTCGCGGCCTGGTCAGATATAATGCAGTACAGGTATAATATCGAAAAGGATTAGATCCAGCCGAACGAGCCCATTGTGTTGAGCAGCGTCCAGCTCAGCATCCACAGGAACAGGAAAGCGCCCAAGCCTATCTTTATAGTCCTGTCCCTCTCTAGGCCGAACATTTTTGCCGTTACCTCGGAGTAGCCGATGTACAAGACGGTGCCAGACATCAAAGCGAGCTCACCCTGGAGCCCCAAGCCTGACTGAATATAGAAAGTGATCAAACCTGTGGCTAATCCCAGCAGCGCCTTGATCCAGTAAATTTTCTCTGATTGCTTCAACCGTGTTTTCTCCGTGGGTTCAACTCTTATTGTCTGACGCTGTTTTATAAGTTAGCTGATGTACCCCAGCCTCTTCTCGTCCTGAGCCTGTGGCTCATCATCCTCGTCGTAGATTTCAAGACGGCGCCTTATTGATGCATCAATCTTCTTTGCCCTGATGTCAAGCTGCTTTGTGTCTATCTCGATATCGATGAGCTTTACTAGCTTGTGCAGAACCGCCTTGCTGGCCAGGTGCTGTGGGACGTTCGCGTATGTGATATCTCCCATGAGGCACACGCCGTCGATGCCGTTTGCCTTGGCCACGCCGATCATGACCCCGTTGAGGCCGTTGACTGCCCCGTCGTTTTCGATCATCTCGACCCCTGCCTCGATCAACTCTTGCCTCATGGACTCGTCAGTGAACACGCCGTAGACCTTGGGCTCGTCGTAGAACTCGTTTGGGAATGCCGCCATTGTGTAAATGCGTTTGACCCCCATCTCGACCGCTATATCGGAAATCTTCTGTGCCAGCCTCAGTGACTCCTCCGGGACGGATGGCTGAGCGTCGCCGACGCAGATGATGATATTCTGGTCCTCAGACGCGTAGAGCTTGTGATGAATAGGTGCCATCTCAACGATGCCGTTTTTATAAACCAGGACATTGTGGAAGTACTTTATCTCAGCGAACTGCTTTGTCTTAATCCTTCTCCTGAGATAGTCCGCGCTGATCTTGGCCAGGAAACCCATCCCAGGCCACGCTGCTATCATCACAGGGTCTTTCAGGCTTGGCTTGTCAGTGAATTGTACATCCAATGGAATCCAGTTAACGGAGAATGGGATTTGCATTAAACCTTTCGCTTTGAAACCGGGTTTTGGCTTCTTGTCAGTTTCATATAATCGCCCCCTTGCCGAGGGGGGTTGTTTGTTATGCTTTTAGCAATTTCGCGATTGTCTCAGACCGATGTAACATTCTTGTCACCAATGCCACAATCCCCCTATATACTGGGCTAAAATTACTCGTGAAATGTACTCTTTTGATGCAACATAATCATATTATAATTTTTTGAGCCAATTAGTGATTGTAGCGGGGGACAGTTTCGGAAGTGGACACGTCGCGAGCACAAAGTGCTTTCCTGACGCGCCCATTTTTGTTCGGGTTTGCCTGAATAATTGCCCACACAGCCACGACCCTGGAATAATGCCAGCAAGTGAATTCCGAGTGTCCCGCTACACATGATCAACAAGGATAGATGATACTAGGCATATGGCGAGAATTAAGGAATGGACGGACGAGGAAGTAGCAAGGCTACACGAACTATACGGGTCAAACAGGACATTTGAGGAGATAGAGGTGGAATTCCCTTTGAGGACCAGCAACGCCATACGCCTCAAGGCATCGAGGTTAGGGATTAGGCGGCCACTGATCCCTGGACATTTTTTCCAGACCAAGCCCCTTCTTTTCAGGTCAGGTAACGGTGATGGTAATGACGGTTTTATCCTAAAGTGCAATCAGTGTGGCTCATGGGTCCAGGTAGAAAAGGACATCGAGAAACGAGCCAGCGTACTGAACTGCGGACATTGTGGCTCAATGTACCAAGTTTTAATTGAATCCTGAGGGCATAGTGCGCTCTGGTTCATGAGCTTTTTATAGGGTGCATGTTGTTTTTCTAGTGGTGACAACTTGAGCCTAGGCTTATCGTCCAAGATGATTGTCAGGGAAGCAATGTCCAGCCCTGTCATTAGCGTAGACGAGAACGAGGACATAGTGCAGGTGGCGAACAAGATGCGCGAGCAGCGCGTTGGGGCCGTCGTGGTCCTGAACCAGCAGAACCTACCAGTTGGCATCGTGACTGAGAGGGACATCGTTACCAGGGTTGTTGCCGATGGGGTATCGCCGAGCACTTTTTTCGCTGGGAGCGTGATGTCCTCGCCGCTAAAGATGGTGGACCCTGAGATGAAGCTGATGGACGCCATGAAGATGATGGACAAGGAGAACATCAGGCGTCTCGGCGTCATCTACAAGGGAGACCTGGTAGGCGTCATCACGGACAGGAGCATCATCCGCTTCGTTCCAACAATCATTGATATCCTGAGGGAGCAGAAAGAGATCATGCCATTCGGACATGTAAGTGGAAGCTCCACCGTGGGCTACTGCGAGAGGTGCGAGTTATACTCAATAAACCTCCGTGCCATCGACGGGGATTTCATCTGCGAGGACTGCCGGGTAGATGAGTGACCTCTCGTTCATCGTGGACGGGATGCTGGGAAGCCTGACCCGATGGCTGAGGATCGCGGGATATGATTCAATCTACTTCAGAGGAATGGATGATGGCCTTCTGCTTGAGGAAACAAGGGATTCATCAAGGATATTGCTGACACGGGACAGGGAGCTGTATCATAGATCACAAAAAATGAGTCTCAGATCATTATACCTTGAATCTGAGGATACAAATGCCCAGCTATCATACCTGAAAACGGTGCTCGACCTAGAGTTATCCTCGTCTAACTCCAGATGCCCGAGATGCAACGGGCTGTTGAAGGAGACCGCGAAAGCAGAGGTAGAGGACATGGTCCCACCTGAGTCATTCAATGCATTCGACGAGTTCTGGGTCTGCGAGGACTGCTCAAGGGCGTACTGGAAGGGAAGCCACTGGGAGAAGATCAGGGCAACTCTTGGCTCTACCTGAAAGGTTATCACGTAGAAGCAGGTAGAGATGTTTATCGTATCAAGGAGTC
>CAYLJH010000211.1:0-3778 GCA_964383685.1 uncultured Candidatus Bathyarchaeia archaeon
AATCTGGGTGAGCCTTCGGCGCGATTCATTAAAGACCGCGCGCTCGACCGGTTCGTCAAGGATGCGAAGGAATATCTCAGAAACTACCCGGATAAATTGCTTGTCCCTGATGATCTTGCCGTTGACGAGGGCAAGGTCGGCCATGCATGGCTTTGATGCAGACATAATAATCCCTTGATTATCCGCTGTGAACGATATAAAATATTAGAGTCAGCCGAGGAGGATGTTGATCTCGTGTACTATGAGTTCAGGTACTAGGCTCCTGCCCTCGGGGGTCAACGCCACGAACCCCAGCGCCTCAAGAACCTTGAGATCGTTGTAGACGTTTTTGACATCTCTGCCCACGGCCTTGGCAAGCCCGTTTATGCTCCTGTACAGCCCCTTGGCCAAGTGGTCAAGGAGCTCAAGCCGCCTGGGGGTGAGCTTCTCGTACTGTTTCGAGTCAAGGGGTATGTCCTCGTCTGCCAGGTACTCAAAATCCTCGCCCTCCTGGTACGCCCTCAGCGCGTGGTCCATGCTAGTCCACTCGATGTACTCGTCGAAGACCCCCGGCGGCATCCTGCCCTTTGCGAACTCTTCGTGCATCAGGCTGAGGCTGCCGTACCTCTCGGTCAGGGCCTCGACCCTTGTCTGTACCTGCATCAGGGGTATGCTCTTGACCACCTTCCAGTTCATTATTGGTGTCTACACCAATAAACCCTTATTAGTTTACCTCCCAAAAAAGATGGGAGAACGATGCAATTTCCATTAGACAAGATATCTGATAATGTCTGGGAGGTGCCAACTGCATATAACAGGCACATGCGAGTACCGGCGAGGATATACGCGGACCGCCACCTCCTTGATGCCATGATGCGTGATGATACGCTGACCCAGGCGGTCAACATCACGCAGCTCCCAGGACTTGTAAAGTACGGCGTTACGTTGCCAGACGGCCATCAGGGGTACGGTTTCCCCATAGGCGGCGTCGGTGCCTTCGACATGGAGGAGGGCATAATCACCCCAGGAGGGGTGGGCTACGACATCAACTGCGGCGTCAGGCTGATGCGGACAGACCTCACATTCAAAGAAGTGGACGCGAAAAAGCAGGAGCTAATCAATGAGATATTCAAGCTGGTCCCGTGCGGGGTCGGCGTCGGCAGCAAGCTCAGGCTGAGCACAAGCGAGCTTGAGAGGGCCATCAGCGAGGGAATCCAGTGGGCCGTGGACAAGGGCTTCGGCTGGGACAGGGACGCAAGCCATAGCGAGGAAGGTGGCGGGATGAAGGAGGCAAACCCGGACAAGGTGAGCCACAGGGCCCTCAAGAGGGGATCGAGCCAGCTGGGCACCCTGGGCGCGGGCAACCACTTCCTTGAGATAGCCAAGGTTGACAAGATATTCGACGAGAAGGCCGCAAAGGCGTACGGCATCACCGACCCAAATCAGGTCGTTGTATGGGTCCACACGGGAAGCAGGGGCTTCGGCCACCAGGTGGCCACTGACTATATCAGGATCATGGAGGAGGCCACCAGGAAGTACAGGATCAGGCTCCCAGCCAGGGAGCTTGCTTGCGCCCCGCTGAACAGCAGGGAGGCTCAGGACTATTACGAGGCCATGAGCTGCGCCGTTAACTGGGCCTTCATCAACAGGCACATCATCATGCACCAGGTGAGGCTAGCTTTCGAGCACATATTCAAGCGCAGCGCCGACGATATGGGCATGGAGCTGGTCTACGGGATGACCCACAACACCGCCAAGAAGGAGGAGCACACCGTTGACGGCAAGAGGCTCAAGCTGATGGTCCACAGGAAGGGCGCGGCCCGGGCCTTCGGGCCTGGAAGGGACGACCTGCCCCCGGACTATAAGGCAATAGGCCAGCCGGTTCTTCTCGTTGGCACCATGGGAACAGCCAGCTACCTGCTCAAGGGAACCGAGAGGGGCGAGGAGGCGAGCTTCGCAAGCACGGCACACGGTGCGGGGAGGGGCATGAGCAGGGCGGGCGCTAGGCGCCGGTTCGATGCGAGGCACGTAATCAGCGAGCTGGCCAAGAAGGGCATAATCATCAAGGCCGCAAGCGGCAGGATCGTTGAGGAGGAGAGCCCTGACAGCTACAAGGATGTGCACAGAGTCGCCCAGATAAGCCACGAGGTTGGCCTCGCCGAGAAGGTGATGATGAGCAGCCCTATCGCCGTTGCGAAGGGATAACACCCTCCCTTTTTACTAATTATTGAGTTAAGATTAACCGTTCAGTGAAATAATCATTACCCTGCGACTATGATTAGATTCGCTCTTTATTTATGTTCAACCGAGTAACTAAAAACATAAATTCTGGTCAAGAAACACGGTTTTTTTCGTTGAATTGGTATATTTATCAAGCCTTACCCATAAACGGTTAAATAGAGCCTTAGAACCCATAATCTGACCAATTTGACTGAGAGAATCAAGCCCCACCTGTGGTTCACGTTATACACGTTGATGAAGCTGGGCGCGTCCAAGACGCCCATAAGGATAAGCACGACCCAGCTGAGCAATGAGATAGGCGGGAGCCAGCAGAGCGCCAGCAGGCACCTCCAGGTCCTTGAGGGGAAGGGGCTGCTTCTGAGGGCGATAAGCTCGGGCGGGAGCAAGGTAACTATAACACCCGAGGGCCTCGCAGAGTTGGACCAGGTTCTCCAGGAGCTCAAGTGGCACCTTGAGGGGAAGGAGGCAGAGACCATCATATTCGAGGGCGTGGTGGTGAGCGGGCTCTTCGAGGGAGCCTACTACATCAGCAAGGAGGGCTACCAGAGGCAGATCAGGCAGAAGCTTGGCTTCGAGGCTTTCCCCGGCACCTTGAACGTGAAGATCAAGGAGTTGGACTACGACAGGAGGCAGAAGCTTGAGCGAGGGCCGTCGCTGAGGCTTGAGGGCTTCAAGGACGGCGAGAGGGCCTTCGGCGCTGCCAGGGTCTACCCCTGCATCATTAACGATGAGGAGGCGGGCGCGCTGATTGTGGCAGAGAGGAGCAGCCATGACTACTCTGTCATGGAGATAATTTCACCAGAGTACCTGAGGCGTAAAATGGAGCTGGCCGACGGTGACAAGATTAAGGTGGCGTTCCTGCCCCTTCGACAATCCGACGTTTGATCTTGCTGGTGCTGTTGAGGTCGTCCTCGCCGAATTGTTTTAGCTGGATGATCTCGATGTCCGCGTTCAGTACCTTGTTTACCTTCTCGACCTGGGCCTTTATGCCCTGCTGGTCATGGCCCATGACAACGATGTCGGGCTTGACCTGCTCGATGACCTGGACGAGGTCCATCTCCTCGTGACCAAGCAGTGCTTCATCCACTACCTTCAGCGCCTCGATGACGGCCCTCCTCTGGTCCTCCGGTATGATTGGCCCGTGGCCCTTGAGCCTGCGGACCGTCTCGTCCCTTGCGACTATGACTATGAGCCTTGCGCCCTCGCCCCCAGCCTTCTTCGCCTCCTCAAGGTACCTGATGTGCCCGTAGTGGAGCAGGTCAAACACCCCGGCGGCTAGAACGGTACTCATGGTTACCAATCGAACTCCACCAGTCCTAAAAGTTTTAGGGCGTCGAGGATGCCCTCGGCGTAGGCCACGCTGGTGAGGGCCACTCCCTTTTGATCAGTCCTGTAGTACTCGGCGTCGTCCAGGTACCGCTCCGTATGCTCAAGCATCTCCTTGACCTGCTCCTCGGTGATTGTTAATGGCAGCTCCCTGTTCACGAGCTCGTCCAGCACCTTCCTGCACCCCTTGGAGTACTTGTCGATGAGCCTGTCAACCTCGCCCTGTACCTTG
>CAYLJH010000212.1:0-3759 GCA_964383685.1 uncultured Candidatus Bathyarchaeia archaeon
CAGCAGCAGGAAGCCCTTGATGAACTGGACGTAGGTAGTCGATACCATCCCCGCCGTTGCAGTGATGAATATTACCAGCGCCCCTACAAGGACGACCCCGACCTCGTAGCTGAGGCCGAGAAGTGGCTGCACTATGCTCCCTGCGCCCACCACCTGCGGGATCAAGTAGAACAGGCTCACCACCAGTGTGCTAACCGCGCCTGCGAGCCTGACCCCCTTGTCCTCGATCTTGTACAGCAGGGCGTCACAGAACGTGTACTTGCCGCAACGCCTGAGAGGCTCAGCAATGATTAGCAGGGCGACGATCCACCCAGCAAGAAACCCTATGCTGTACAGGAACCCGTCGAACCCGTAGAAGGCAATCATCCCGGCTATCCCCAGGAACGATGCCGCGCTCAGGTAGTCGCCGGCGAAGGCGATGCCGTTGACCAGCCACTTGACGCCGCCCCCGGCGACGAAGTAGTGGCTCGCGGTCTTGACCTGCCTCGCCGCGTACCAGCTGATGCCCAGGGTCAGCGCCGTGATCATCATGAAAAGGCCGAAGGCGATGGGCTGGAAAGTGTACTCCATTATGCCTCAGCCTCCACCTTGCCAGCGTACCAGTTGTAGTAGACCGCGATAATGATGGCACTTGCGATGATGACCATACCCCCCACGATGCCCAGGTTCATCCCGAACATCCTGATCATGAGTATCTCCTTCCTCACAGTGCCTGCGATTGTGAAAAACGCGTAAGCCGTGATGTAGACAACGAACAACACCAATCCCCTCTTGAATGTCTTCATGTCAGCCTCAGGGACCGCTACGATCTCACCTGATTTCTTTTTCTGTGTCATATTCATACCTCAAAACGAATATAGTCCTGACATATGCCGTTATTACGATAAGAATTTTTTGAGTACCCGAAGGGCCGAACGCCTTAACCGACTCACAAACCCATTCAGATCATGAAACTCAGTCAAGGGGCCAAGACCCTCGCCATACCGACTCCGGTCTGGCTGGTGGGCACGTATGACGATCAGGGCAAGGCAAACATCATGACGGCGGCGTGGGCCGGGATATGCAACAGCGAACCACCGTGCGTTCAGGTTAGTCTCAGGGAGGCGAGGCACACATACAGGGCGATAATGGAGAGGAAGGCTTTCACCATCAGCGTTCCCGGTGAGGAGCACTGGAGAGAGGCCGATTATGCCGGGATGGTCTCGGGTAAGGACGCCGACAAGTTCGGTGACACCCTGTTCACACCCGTGAAGAGCGATCTCGTTGACGCCCCGTACGTCGAGGAGTGCGGCATGGTCATCGAGTGCAGGCTCAAGGAGACCGTGAACCTGGGCTCCCATATGATGGTCGTCGGTGAGATACTCGACGTGAAGGTGGACGAGGCTGCGTTGACGGACGGTGCCCCTGATATCCAGTTGCTGAAGCCTTTCATATACAGCGCAGGGGACAACGGGTACCACTCGCTAGGCGCTAGGATAGGGGACGCCCTCACGCAGAAGACGCCCCCCGAGTAAGCTAGGACGAGCCGTAGTAGATGCTGTTGAACAGCAGCTTGAATGTGGCCCTGTTCTGGTTCCTGAAGTGGGGCGGGCAGCCAATCATTATGATGACGCCGTCCCCCGCCGGGACCTCGGCCACCGCGGTCCTTCCCCTCAGGTGCTCTTCACCAAGCACCCATCCGCTGATTAGCGGGTCGGCCTCGGGGTACCATGCAACTGACTCCCCTTCCGACAGCTCGAAGACGGGGCTGTGGAGGTACATGATTGTCTCCTCCCTGCTGAACCCGTAACCCACCGGGTGGGTGTTGTCAATCAGGACCCTCAGCAGGCTACCGGGGCAGTAGAACTCCTTCTCGCTTAGCCCCTCAAGGGGCAGCTTGGCCCCTGCCCACAGGTCCTTGACGGCGTACTCGTTGCTCCTGTTGAGGCAGACCACTGTGCCGCCTGCCTCCACGAACTTGCTGACCTCCCTATTACCGACTTCACCGATTCCCTGGGTATACCTTTTCTCGAACTCGGCCGGGTTGTAATACCTCTGTCCCTTCATGCCGTCCATGACGGCGTCCCTGTTCAGGTCAGGTATGATGAGGATGTCGATGGCGTCTGATAGGTCGCCCTTCCTCACGTCCTCCGGGTACAGGTTCACGTAATCGAACCCGTACTCATCCATGACCATCCTGAGCCAGCCCTCGTCTGCGTTAGGCAGCCAAGCCCTGTAAATGCCGATCCTGGCCTTCCCGATCTCAAAGACCTCGCAGTCTATCTCGCCGACCCCGATAAAGTCCAGGCCGTGTTCCTGAGATAGTGTCTCCAGCTCCTCGCCTAGCCCGTCTTTTGACTCTATGATGAAGGTGCCGGGTTTCAGCAACGTTCCCTCGATGTCAATCTCCTCTATGGCCCTGTTTACCGCGTAGCCCTGCTTCAGCAAGGCGTTCACCGCCTTGGCCGCGTAGTTGGGCACCGGCGATAGCAGGTAGAACGGGGCACCCGCATTTGACACGGAACCAGTCTCAAGGACAGGTTCATCGACCTCTTCAAGGACCGCGTCGAAGGCTTCGGTTATCTCGACCACCTCAACTCCCAGCTGGAGGCTCAGCGTATGCCCCGTGACATCGTAGGGCACCACGGGGTCCTCGTCCGGGCTGTCCCTGAGGTCGGGGTAGACCTGGTTCTCCAGAAGGGTCTTTGCGAACCCGCCGTACGGCTGGGCGAACCTCACCACATAGCTCCCCGAGGGGTACTCTACCCCGTCGGCGGTCAGCGGCTCAACTGTCTTATCGACCCTGACATCCCCCATCCTGAGGACCCAGATCAGCTCCTTCACCGCCCCTGGGTCCCGCTGGCCGTCAGGGATTATGAAAGCATACGGGCTATTGGCCGCGAGGGCCCTCTTTCCCATCTCGTATGTTCCCCTGAGCCACCTCCCCCTGAACTTTGCCGCCGTCTGGAGGCAAGCGAAGGCAGCGGTGTACTCATAATCAACGATGTCCCTGAGGGTCCACCTCCCGCCCTCCCACGGCATGGGGTGGTTCCACCTGGCATCATGGGGCTTGAAGCCCCTTGCGTCTGACAGCTCGTTCTTTTGTATCTCGATGGGCGTGGCTATCTTGACCGAGGCCGCCTCTGAGAGAATCCTGATCCCGCCGTGGTAGTGCTGGTACGCCCTTGCCGGGGTCCAGGCGTCGAACACCCAGTGGGTTGACACTCCCTTCTTTCCCTCCCTTACCAGGGCATCACTCATGCTTGAGCCCATGAAGTTGACGCCGCTTGTGAGAACTGGGTCAATGTTGGGCTCGTAGGGGTCGGTGAACGGCGGCACGTAGAACCTGGGGCCGTACCTACCCATCTGGTGGATATCATAAACGATCTGGGGGTGCCAGACGTTGTGGACCTTGCTGATGGCCAGCTGGGTCTCCTTCAACGTGAACATGTACCAGTCCCTGTTGTTGTCGTGGCCCGCGTACTTGTGGTACACGTACGGCGGGTTGCTTCCCTCGTACTCCGTGCCCAGGTGCCTCTCGTACCAGTCAACCACCAGCCTGTTACCGTCCGGGTTCAGGGATGGAACCAGAAGAAAAATCGTGTTCTCAAGTATCTCCCTGACGTCCTCGCCGTCGTCAGAGGCCAACATGTGTGCCAGCTCCATGCTCATCTGGCTGCCACCGATCTCGGTGCTGTGGATGCTACACGTAATCAATACAACGGTCTTGCCCAATTCAATCAGCCGGGATGCGTCCTCCTCGCTCAGAGCGGCGGGGTC
>CAYLJH010000213.1:0-3750 GCA_964383685.1 uncultured Candidatus Bathyarchaeia archaeon
GTGCTCCCTGATGACCTCAAACCTGGGCTTCAGGTACTCGTACCCCTCAAGGGAGTGGTTCAATGCGTCCCTGACCAGTTCCCTCCGGTCGTGTTCGGTCTCGGAGTCGTCCCCGAGGGCCCTATCGTAGAAGTAGGGCATCTCGCAGAGCAGCGTGAACCCCTTGCCTCCCGTTGCATTCATGAGGTAGTCATAGCTGCTGGTCCCGTTCTTGATGATCTGGGATGGGTCCTCGATCCCGTTCTCCTCGTAGAAATCGTAGCTGGCAGATACCCCGAACATGTTGAAAACGGCTGGGGCCAGCTTCTTCATGTAGGGCGTCTCCGGCTCCCCCCTGTGGAGGGGGAGGGCCTGTGATTCCACTAGTTTCTCGTACCTCGGGTAGAGGCTTGTGTTCGGGTGGCTGATGTAGTAATAGACGCCGCAGAACCCGGCGTTGTGGAGGCTGAACATGAAGTCGGGCTTTACCTGGTCGATGACCTTCATAAGTGCCCTCGTCTCGGGGGGAGGGCTGTTGAAGCTCAGGTTCTTGTACTTGACCGGGAAGGTCCACTCGATCTGCTCGTGGCCTGGGGGCCTGT
Source organism: uncultured Candidatus Bathyarchaeia archaeon (assembly GCA_964383685.1). Taxonomy (GTDB): domain Archaea; phylum Thermoproteota; class Bathyarchaeia; order TCS64; family TCS64; genus RBG-16-57-9. Next base: position 582 of record CAYLJH010000213.1, read on the forward strand.
AGTAGTTTCGGGCGTACTTGAGGGGCGTGAACTCGCCCTTGAACCATCCCTCGTTCAGGGCAGCACCGTCGGGGTCGATAGCGTTGATGAGGTACCATGTGTAGCCGAGGGTATCAACGACATCTGGGTTCCCTGCGAGGTACTTTAAGAGGTACTGAACGGTCATGCTGCCGATGGGCTCGTTGGGGTGCGGGAAAGCGAAGAGGAGGGCGTTCCTCGGCTCGTCCCCTATTTTCAGGTACGAGATAGGGCGTCCCTCACCTGACTCGCCTACTCGGGTCATTTCCACGGAGTCGAACTCTTCCGCCAACCTGGTTGATGAGTCGTGGAGTTCCTTGACTGTCAGAAACTCCTTGTAAACGGGTACCTTGTCCACTACTTCATCGAGAATCATGTGAGAAGATGCGCCTCAAACGGGAAAAGATTAACCATGGTAGGAGCTTTAAGCGTCCCTTGAAATTCAATTACTGCCATGTCTAAACTAAAGATCACGGTCCTGAAACGCCTGGGCCCAAAAGAGATTTTTGACGAGTTTCCAGTAGCCGAGAAGGACTGGATGGTGCCATGCGGCATATACGAGGACGGACAGGAATATCTCCTGGACAGTCTTACGATGCCCGAGGGTTTCTGCGGCTCTGCCTGGAACACCATCTACGCCAACGCGAGGACCCTCCTGTACGGTGGCGACCTGCCCTTCTTCGAAGAGAAGGGGACGGCGATAACCTGCTGCGCGGACGGCATGAGGCCCGTCATCTTCAAGCTGGAGAGGGTTTAACCCTCCTTTTTTCTAGGACACAGTTTCTTCCTTTATTCTCCGGATTACTATCTCAGCTTCCTCCTCTGAGAGGAACTGGGAATTGACCGAGAAAAGCCCGTGGTAGTTTTCCAGCAGGAAGTAGGGCTCGTAGACGGTAATGACGCTTGGCTCGCCGTCCTTGAGGGCATCAAACAGCTCCCTTGTAGATTTTCCGCAGACGGCCTTGTCCGCCTTGACGCAGGCGAGGGGGTTCCGCGCTTCTCCCGAGTAGTCGATGTAGCATTTGATCCCCGGAATCACGTCAAGCTCAGCTGATAGCCTGGTAGCAGATTTCATCCGTTCATCCATAACCCCGCTGTCATCGGTTTCAAGGTAGATTGTGAGCGCGGTTATTAGCCCGACGATGGTCTCCCTGCTCATCTTGCTGGGGCGTCCAACGCCCTCAAATGGGTAAGACTGGAGATGCGCCAGCTTAATGAGGTCGGCCCTACCGGTTAGCATCCCGCTGTTGTTGGGTCCAGCTATGGTCTTTCCTCCGCAGAAGCAGGTCAGGTCAACGCCAAGCGCGCTGAATTTTGTTAAACCGGATCTTGGAGGGGGTAGACCGGCTGCGTCTATTACGATTGGGACATCATGCCTGTGGGCTATCTCGATGAGCTTCTCCAGGGGAAGTCCCTTTGGCTTTGACTTGTATGTGTAGTAATACGCGGCGGTGTTCTCGTTGAACGCGGCCTCTATCTCCGCCTCGGTTGCTCCGTCCTCGCCCCCGACCTCAACGAACTTTCCACCCGAGATCTCCACGGCGTGGTCGTACTCGTCCCTGTTCCATTTCTGGACCACGAACTCGGTATGAAGCCCCTCGGACCGCATGGGTAGCCTCTGGGCAATCTTCCGCCAGACCGCTGGACCTACTGGCTCATAGTCCTCAAGTTCGGTGCCCTTCATTATGCACGCCGCAGCTGCGAGGAGGATGGCCGTGCTGCCACCCGCGGTTGGGAAGCCTGCCTCGGCTCCCGTTGCCTTTGCGATCACTTTCCCGGCCGCTGTCTGAAGCTCAGCGATGGTCACGAAGCTCTTGCTGGCTTCCTCCATGGCCCTGAATACCTCGGGAGAGGAGCGTGAGCCCCCGATTCTGGTCAGTACGCCAGCGGCGTTGATGGCTTTCCTGACTCCAAGCGCCTTGTATGGGTCTTCGACTATCATGACATCAACCCACTAGGACATGCTTGATGCCTTGCCTCGACTTCAGAGTGTCGATGCTCTTCTGGGCATCCTCCACCTTGAACTTGTGCGTGACTACCTTGTCGAGTGGAATCCTATCCTGGGCTAACCGCATCAGCTGAAGGACCGTCCCAAACTGCGTAGGGGGATAGTCCACGATCTTTAGCTTTCTAACGTCTTCAAGAATAGCGGCTTTAACCATGGAGTAGGGGTGGATGAGAGGCGATTAAACATCTGCGGTTGATTTACCCCCAAAAACCTGACACGTTAAATAAACGTCTGGGGCATTTCAAGCGGGTACTCCAATGCAAACAAGGACTTTCTGTGGGAAGATGTGCGGTGCATCGTGTGGCATCATAGTGACGACCGAGAACGACAGGATAGTCAAGGTGGAGGGAGACCCTGACTACCCTCCTACGAGGGGTTTCTTCTGCGTCAAGGGCAAAGCCATCACCGAGCTCATCTACCACCCTGACAGGCTCACAAAGCCCCTTAGAAGGATCGGCCCGCGAGGGTCCGGTGAATGGGAAGAGATCACGACCGATGAAGCAGTCTCCCATATCGCTAACAAGCTCAGTAAAGTCATCGAGGAGCACGGCTCCGAGTCCATCGCGTTTCACATGGGAGCCCACCGAAACGACCTGATCGGCGAGTTCATGCAGAGGCTTGGGAAAAACATCGGCACGCCCAACTTTGCCACAGTTGATAACGTCTGCAGCAAGGCAAGGTCACTGGCAGACAAGTACACGTTCGGCCAGAAATGCTTCCCAGATGTCAATCAACCATCGGAGTGCCTCGTGGTGTGGGGCAGGAACAGCCTCGATACAGGTGGTGAGTCCAGGATGGACATCATCAGACAGGCAAGGGAGCACGGGACCAAGATACTGGTCATCGACCCACGAGAGACAAGCATGACGAGGATGGCGCACCAGTGGGTCAAGCCCAGGCCGGGCAGCGATGGATACCTTGGAATAGCCCTGCTCAAAACCATCATCGAGGAGGGGCTCCACGACAGCGAGTTTGTTGAAGAGTACACGATTGGGTTCGACAAGTTATGCGCGATGCTGGATGAGTATACTTTCGAACAGCTTGAGGAAGAAACGTGGATCAGCATCGCAGATATGAAGAGGTTCGCGAGGACCTACGCCACCAGCAAGCCGGCCGTCATCCAGACTGGGAACCCGCTAGACC
>CAYLJH010000214.1:0-3677 GCA_964383685.1 uncultured Candidatus Bathyarchaeia archaeon
TGATCCAGCTGGGAATCGTGAACTTTTCAAGGTGCACGTTCTGGAGTCCGTGGCCCTTCATCTTCTCCGCTATGTACTCGCAAGCCGCTAGGTCCATGCCCGACCCAGGCCACCTCGCATCGTACTCGTCGCAGAGCTCAATCACAACCTCAAGGGGCTCGACGCTGCCGTAGATGTCGCCGAGAACCCGTTTCACTATACCATCCTTTGATGCCATGGGGTAATGTTGTTAACCGAGGAAATAGATTTAACGGTTAACCCCGCCCATTGGGTTATGGGGATGTCTCCAGAATTTTATTTAACGCCGCTTTTTTACTCCTGTAAAATAATGTCCCCCGTGTCAACGCTGGTGCTACCAAATCGAACCTTTTCAGCCCCCTGTATGATAACAACATCGGAAAACTGGAATGGGAGAGGGTTGTCGCTCAGGAATACATCCCCATCCATGAGCTGGTAATGCAGATGGGAGTACGTTGTTGCGGCTCCACTGAACCCAATCTTGGCTATAATTTGATCTCTCGACACGGTGTCCCCGACTGAGACCTTGACGCTGCCCTCCATGAGATGAAAGAGGTGGCTAAACTCAGACTCATTATGCCTGATTACCACATAATTACCAGCGATATCCGCGACCCTTTCTTCTTGAATCGCCCTGTCCATATCAAACTTGGTGTTGTAGAGGTCATCAAGGCTTTTTACAACAACAACTACTTCACCGCCAGCCGGGGCGTGGACATCAGCACCGTGGGTGTAAAAACTGGTCACATCATCGAAATGGAAATCATAGTTTTATGGATAATCATCTGAGTCCATCTTTCTCGTGTTCCCATCACCCCCAAGGACCGTGAAATCAACGGCGTATCTGCTAAAGTTTGACTGGAAGGCATTGTTTGTGGCTTTTCTCACAAGACTCATGCTGAATCGACGGTGATGGGAGTAAAAGTCATGTCCGTCGAGGATGGTTACCATTCCCTTGACGGGGATGGTTAACTTGACCTTTTGATGGAAAGTGGAGGGCTCTATGACGATATTTCCGTAGTAGTATTCCTTCTTTGCCTCTGGGTCGAAGAAGGTGAACATGTAACGGAGTTTACACAGTGGCATTGTTCTGGGGAAACTGTGGAACGGGTTATAGATATCAAATGTCTCTTTGCCCTCGATCTCATATTTTCCTATTGTTTGTATCCCAGGGGTCCCCACCGCGTTGTGATTCAGGTGTCGATAGGTCAACAGGTTATCAGATTTGTCATAAACCGCTAGTTTGATGAACCTGATAATCAGTTTTCTATCAGTTAACCCGGATAAAGTAAAATCAAAGTTCAGTCTCTTTGAGTCTCTCGTTTCTTCGATGTAGATGGTATCGGGCTCGGTGGTTATTGAGACAACTTTTTCCGTTGATTCATGGTTTGATAGAAATCCGCGTAATCGTGGCTTGGGACCACCGTAATCGGTTGTCTCGTTCATACATAATCAAACGATTTACCTCTATAGAAGGTTGGGGGGTTGACAATTTCGATTGTTCAGTATAAACTTATCAATGAACGTAGGAGTAGGTCGAATCTACCGGGGTTTCTGATTGGCAACTGGGTATATCGAAGGACTTAATGCACCTGATATGGAAAGGCACGTGAAATGATGGTCCAATTCAAGCGAGAGCTGGACGGCGTCGACCGGGGGGAGATGAAGGCAACCATCAGTGAGGATAAGTTCGACACCGGACGCACCGAGCTGCAGTACAAAAAGTCCTTTGAGAACAGTTTCACGACCTGCATCGCATACATTGATGGGAAAATCATCGGCACTGCGAGGGAGCTCTCAGATGGCATGGGCAACGCCTACGTGGTTGACGTGTGGACCCTGAGCGAGCACCGAAGGAAAGGCGTGGCAAGAAAGATGATGGCGCTGCTGATTGATGACCTGCATGGACAGCACGTGTACCTCCAGACTGACGACGATACCCTGGAGTTTTACGTCGCACTCGGTTTCAAGGAGCGACCAAGAGGGATGGAAATCGTCGTCGGCGATTATCTGAAGGCAAAATAAACCGTTCTCATCCTTCATGGTTTGATCCCCTACACCACCAGTTCTTTATCGAATATCTTATCCCCACTTCACCGCTAAGTCACCTAGATAAACCATGACTGGAAACCAAGACCCCAACACTTCACCGAACCTTGAACACATCCTGGGAGGAGCACAGGTAGAGAAGATAGCATCAGGTTTCCAGTTCACGGAAGGACCCCTCTGGATACCCGACGGCTACCTGTTGTTCTCAGATATCCCAGCGGATACCATCTACAAGCATGGACCGGGCTCTGGCTATGAAGTGTTTCTCAAGCCCAGCGGGCACAGCAACGGGCTAACCCTTGACAGGCTGGGCAGGTTGCTGATATGTGAACATGACCGGAGGGTGATACGGCTGGAAAAAGACGGGACGAAGACAGTTCTAGCCGAGTTCTACGATGGCAAGCGCCTCAACAGCCCCAACGATATAGTTGTAAAAACAGATGGGGCCATCTACTTCACTGACCCGCCGTACGGGCTGCCAGACAGGACAGAGGGCAAGGAGCTTGATTACTGCGGCGTGTACAGGATAGGGACGGACGGCTCAATAACGTTGCTAGATGACAGCATTCCGCTACCAAACGGGCTGGCGTTTTCCCCAGACGAGAAAACCCTTTACGTAGATGACTCGGGAAGCGCCACGGTCTATGCGTTTGATGTAACGGCAGATGGCCTGCTCGCAAACAAGCGAATATTCGCCGAGTTGGCTTCTCGTGAGGGAAAGGGAGCGGCTGACGGGATGAAAGTGGACGTAGAGGGGAACCTATTCAGCACGGGCCCAGGGGGAATCAGCGTCATCGACCCGACTGGGAAGAGACATGGAGTCATAGGGTGCCCCGAGGTGCCCTCCAACCTCGCATGGGGGGACAGCGACTACAAGACCCTGTACATCACAGCCAGGACGGGTGTCTATAAGGTGAGAGTGAAGACAGGAGGAGCAAGCCTAACCCCTGACTCGGTATCAACCCAGCTGCCATAGGCAAATCAATAATATTTTCCAAAAAGGGCACGCGACACCCCATAATCAAGAGACGAGTTTTGGCCGTTTGTCAAGGTGATCGGCACATCAATTGATAGACTTATGTATCATCGACCACGTTCACTCTATGAGGCGATTGAATTGGGTATGAGAAGTTCTAAAGCGAAACCATTGACCAAGAAGGAAAGAGCCGAGAAGAGAAAGAAGAAAAAAGAGAAAAGGGCAGCCAAGAGGTAGCCCGTCTAGTCTCTTTACCTAGGATCGGGTTTGAACCGATCCTCAATATTTCTTAACAAAATAACCTGTCAGCAGTCATGAAAACCCGGTTTTATTTTAAACTAGGCGAAAGAGGGCCCTCGTTCGAATGAGTGGCCCCCCTTCATGTGCATGGTCTCTTCTGGGGGAAGTATCTCAACCAGCTCATACTCCCTTGAACCCATGCTGTATTTTTCCCCGTACTTGGTGACAAGGTTGGGGTCCTTCATGGGCCCCAGAGCCTCTGGAACGGGTGGAGGTCCACGGACATGTCCTTGTTCAGGTGCTTGAAGTAAGGCGGGTTCTTGCTCCAGATCAGCTCCTCCTTCCCTATGAGTTCGATGGATGCCTGCTCCACGGCCACGATGTCACTGCTGCC
>CAYLJH010000215.1:0-3675 GCA_964383685.1 uncultured Candidatus Bathyarchaeia archaeon
CCCCGTAGATGAGGTGGGTCTCCTTGACCTCGTCTATCATCTTCAAGCCGTTCAACACCTCGGTCTCCGCGCCCAGCTCGGCGTTCAGTAAAACGAAAGCACTCGCCACTTTTTCACCTATTTGTTGATTCAAACTGTGTTTGATAAACCTATAGTTCTACAGCCAGCAGAGCATAACGGAAACAGTCCCAAGTGGAACACTTTTCAGCTTACTGGGTGGGTTCCAGTACCCTCCCCATGAACAGGTTTGTGCCCGTCTGCCTATCCCGTATTATGAATATGAATGGGTGGTCAGCTCTGAAAACGTCTCCACCAATTGCACATGAGACTGCAATAGTTACACCCGTTGCGGCCGCCGCCTCGGTTCCCTCCTCGTTAACCTCGATGAATGCTTGATGGACCACCGAATCGATATACAATTTACCAGCCCCATTGATTCCTGTGAAATCAGCCAAACCGGAGAATGCGGTGGGCATCCCCATATCGGATAACGTCTCTTTCAACAGGTATTTTGATTCAAAGGAGAACTTTGGCAGGTAAACCTTCACGGTTCTTCTCTCCAGGCCAGCCAACCACCAGCCCAACCTAGTGCCCAAGTCGCCCTCCACCTCGGTCAAGGTCCGGTTCTGGGGGAGCAATATTACCATTGACAGGGAGCTGTTTTCGTACGGGAGCTCAAGCACCTGGATGCCGTCAACGGACGAATAGTTGAAGCGTTTGTTACTGAGGTACATAGTGTCAACCTGTACAGTGCTGTCTGGGATTACGTAGAACGGACGCAGCTCGGTTTTATCTAGTTTAAACGGGTGTACCCAGTTTCCCTTGAAGTAAACCGCGTTAGTCAGGACGAGACGGGTTTCTGGGACGATTGACCCTTCAGGGAACAACCCTTTGATCTTGTCGTTTGTTTTTTCCTCGACCCAATCGTTGATTGTTATCCTGGGTACCGGTATCCATCGTTGGGTTTGTAAAGCCACAACAGGGCATCAATAATAAGACATTTCAAGCCCTCAATGTTTACGAGATCAAATCATCGGAGATGGGGGAGTGGGTGACGGGAGAATTTAGTAAAAAGGACCAGCATACCGGGTCTTTTACGTTCCATAACAGGACGTTTGGCGGGGATTTTACTTTCCTCACAATAAAAACGGGGGAAGAGGAGCTAGTCCTTGCATCCCATGAGGGGTACGTCTATAATTTTCCCATTTGTGGGACAAGCCAGCCAATCGCGGAATGCAGATTCAACGAGACTATCACGGTTAGAGGGCTCAGGTCCACTGTAACTGACTCACTTGGACAGGATATTCCAACATTCATTGTTTGTGAACTAGGATAACTCATACGCGAGTGCAACAATCGAATAAGGTTAATAATTATCTGACATTTACTTTATCTGATGATCTGGTACGTAAAAGCCGGGATTTTTGTCTTCACGGCGTTGATACTTGTACCCTATCTGTACAGGAAGATCAGGCCGGACGAGCCCGTAATCCTTGAGGGGGGATACCACGTTGAGGTGTCCCACGAGCCCAGAAAGTTTGGCGAGTTCGACCCAAGCGAGCTACCGCCGGGTAACATGCCGTTTCACGGTACCTTGATCTCAAATGCGGGCAGGTACCTGGGGATGGAGACCGGGAAGGAGTGGCTGCACCCGGACATCCTGCGCTACAGGGACGCCCTGAAGAAAAAAGCGGGGAAAGACGAGGACGAATAGGCCATCGCCCACTCGATCTGGGCCTGCCAGACGATTATACCACACACCTTTGACAAGGTGGGAGCCTGTCCCACCACGTCGCACCATTTTTCTCCTTATGTCAGGTTACTTGATACAAACCCACCGGAAAAAATATTTTTTTTGCGTTAATACCAGTGACGGGAACTCATTATTTCCCTAATCATACGCCATTTGACACAAGCCAGCAGTTTTTTTTTCGAGATATATACGGTAACCACTCATAGGGGGCTTTCAGCTTTCTCCTTATGTCAGGTTACTTGACACAAGACTACAGGAAAATATTTTTTTCCAGAATTTACGGCCCACCGTTACCTGGGGCCTACTGCCTGCTCAGGTAGATGAGGATCGTCGAGGCCATGGTGGTCAGCAGGTCCGGCACGAAGTTGAAGTACCGCACGATCTGGATGTCACCGGTCGCCCCCGTGATGCTCAGCAGCACCGGGTTCGTGAACAGGCTGTAGCTCAAGAGAGCGGCCGACAGGAAGACAAGGCCCAGCGTGAAGCTGCTCTTGGTTACCCTGTACATGTCAAGGTAGTTTGCGAACAGGTAGATGAGCAGGATGGTGTTGACCGCAGAGATGATGATCTTGCCCCTGACGTACGACGAGATGTGGCTACTCAGGACCTTCAGGGTATCAGGGTCCAGACCCTCAAGGTCCGGGTCCACGTTAACCAGGTCCACGTTCAGCAGCCTATACAGTATCTCGTCATCACCCAGGAAGATACGGTCTATGTTTGCCTGGACGTTCGCTATGAAATAGAGCGCCATCAGCACGAGGGCGATCTGCTGTTTTCTGTTCATCTGCACCTTCACTTTCCACCGCCTTTATTAGCTGTTGTTCCAAATCTGTTCCAAATCTCCTCAAAATCTGACCAAGAATCCTCAAGGTTCGCGGAGATAAAGTACATCTTTCCGTACCGCTTGCCCATGCTGGTGATCATCCCATTCTTCTCAAGGATCTCCAGGTGGTGCCGGATGGTACGGTAATCAACGCCGATGGACTCGCCCAGCTGGTTTGCGTTACTCGGGAGGTCACGCAGGGTGGTCAGTATCTTGCCCCTGTTCAGGCCACCCCTGCTGCCCGCTATGAGCCACTGAATGACGTGCTTTGTATAGCGTGAATTCTGGGACATACTGGACCAGCGTCTACGAATATCTCGCGGTAATACGTTTAAAACTAACTAGTATCCGATAAGTAGAACCCATGATGAATTGTTCTCAATTCTGATCCAATTAGGTAGAGATGTTGAAAAACCGTTTATAACCAAAACAGCGATTAACCGCTTGAAGATGAGCGGCGAAAGACCCGAAAAGAACGATGAAGAGAAGAGGAGCTACTCCTCCCTGCACAAGGCACTCCAGGCATTAAAGCTGGCCATGAAGAGCCAGCTGAAAACAAACGCAAGCGGAGAAACGAGTATCGAGACACTCATCTGACACTGCATGCCTTGAGGCAATGCCACGAAAAGGTGGAGCCAGATTAAAGTAAACCCCTAAACGCTCTTTCCTTCCGTTTTAGTCGTGGCCGAACCCTCAAGGCAACAGACCTAACATTTCTAAAAATAACCACCAAAATCTTTTACAAATTAATGATTTTTCTGTGTTTTTTAGACCGTTTTTCAAAGTATTACCCGTACATTCGTCGATAATCTTATAGACATTCGTCGAAAAAAATAGGGTATGGACCAGCGAGATGATAGTAAAGGGACCCCATCCTCCCTCCACGCGTTACCCACCGACGAGAAGATATCACCCATCAACAAGTTCGAGGATTACTGGAGGCACTCAATCGAGCAACCCGACGAGTTCTGGGCGACCCAGGCTAGACAGCTCGACTGGTTCAGGACATGGGACCAGGTACTGGACTGGAAGGACCACCACGCCAAGTGGTTCAAGGGGGGAACCCTCAACGCGTCATACAACTGCCTCGACAGGCACC
>CAYLJH010000216.1:0-3675 GCA_964383685.1 uncultured Candidatus Bathyarchaeia archaeon
CGGTCTTCTTGGGCTTGATTATGGTGTTCACGACCAGCAGGGTCTGGAGGGAGACGCCGGGGTCTACCAGCAGGTAGCTCATCAACGGCCCGGGGTGCATACCAAGCTCCATGAACATGCTGGCCACAGGAACCTCAACCAGGGTCGGGAAGTAGGCAATCGTTCCAAACACCGCTGCAATGGTGTTGGCAAGAATGGTGTTCTGCCCCGTCAGGCCCGCGATGAGGGACTGGGGGATCAGTGGCATTATCGCGCCTGACGCGAAGACCCCCAGCAGCAGGACAGGGAAGATCATCTTGATGAACTCGTAGGTCTCGCCCATCCACGCGGCCAGCTCGTCCCGGGTATAGTACCTGAAGCCCAGGAAGGCGGTGAGAACCGAGAACAGCCCCACCAGCGCCACCTTCAATGTCAGCCCGATGGGCGCGGTCCCGGCGATCATTATCAGGGTCAGCGCGCCGAAGAAGAGGGCGGTCTGGGAAGTGGTCCTATCACTGGGCTCCTCGTCAGCCATCGAGAAACCCGACCTTGACGCGGGGTCGATGGTGTCCTTGAACGTCAGCTCCATGGCTATTCCGATGGCCACCGCCATGACGATGGAAAGCGTCAGCTTGATCATGGCGAACCTTGTGCCTAGGACGCTTGCAGTCAGTGGCGTTGATAGAAGGGTGATTCCAGGGCCGGCGAACAGGAATGTTATGGCTGGGCCGAAGCCCGCGCCTTTCTTCCATATCCCGGCGAACAGGGGCAGGATGGTGCAGCTGCACACCTCGATGATTAGCCCGCTCGTGGCGGCGAAGACATACGCGATGCCCTTCTTTGCGGTGCCCCCGCTGTCCCCCATGTAATTGAATATTGTCGATGTGGGGATCAAAGCGTTGAAAGCCCCTGAGAGGAAGAACGCGGGGACCAGGCACAGCAATACGTGCGCGGTCAAGTACTCGACCAGGGTGTCCAAACCCGAGGTCAGCATCTGGTTGATGAGTTCCATTGCCATTGTTGTTCACTGTCTCGTTCCACGTGTTACGCGGAGCCGATGAACAATATCAATATATTATAATATTTAAATACTTAGATGGTTTTAGAAGCAGACTACCTTGTCGGCTTCCTTGATCCAGGTGGCAAGAATCTTCATTGTACCGCGCTCAACGCCATCAACAAGCTCCTCGGCCGCTATCCCCCTTGCATCGATGCATGAGCCGCAGGTCTTGATCTCGACGCCCTTCCTGACCAGGACCTTGAGCATCTTCTCCATGTTGTAGTAGCCATCAGGTGTCTTCTGGCCCTTCTTGGCAGCGGACACGGAGTCACCCATGAGGAAGAGCTTGACCTCCATCCCGATCTCCTCGGTGCGCGATGTTGAAGCGAGCCTGAACGCGTTCCATGGCTTCTCGATACCATAGGGGGCATCGTTGACGATTATTGTGAGCATCATACTGGAGAACGGCTACGAGGGGCTTCGTATAACGGTTTCGAGTCAGTTCTTTTCAAAACCTATATATGATTGAGGTGTATGGAGTAGTCACTGAAATAGGAGATAAATGACACATTGTCCAGGGCAACAAGGGACAAATGGCGTAGAAAAGAATGGTACGACATCATTCTTCCGCGTTATTTTGGCGAGACAAAAGTGGGAGAGACACCCAGTGACGACCCAGAAAAGGTCGAAGGCAGGGTATTTGAGACCACACTCGCAGCAATTACGGGCGACTTTAGTCAAGAGTACATGAAGATGTACTTCCAGGTCGATGAGATCGAGGGACACGTAGCCCGGACAGTATTCAAAGGCCATGAATATCTCCGTGATTACCTTAGGAGCCTGGTTCGCAGGCGCAGCACAAAGGTGGACGGATTCTTCAGGGTTCTCACAAAGGACGGGTACAGGGTCAAGGTCGTCGTCACCGCGATGACTCAGCGCAGGATCCAGACCACCAAGGAGGTCGCCATCAGGAAGATCATGACGGCCATCGTCGAGGACAAGGCAGAAAACCTGACCTTTGACCAGCTGGCACACGAGATGGTGCTAGGCAAGCTAGCGTCCGATGTATACAACGAGGCGAAGAACGTCTGTGCTCTGCGCCACGTTGGCGTGAGGAAGAGCGAGCTTCTCGCCATCCCCAACAACTAATTTCCCCAACTCTTATCCGGAGTTGTATCGTATTTTCATTGATTGAATTGTCTAGAGAGGACTTTGTCGGCACCTGGCGACTGATCTCGGTTGAGACTAGGAAGGAGGACGGCAGCCTCCACAGGAGGGGCTCAAGGACGGGCCACATAATCTACAGCGCCGACGGGTACATGTCGGTGGCGTTCATGAAGGAGGGCAGGTCCGAGTTCGCCTCGGGGGACATCAGGGGCGGGACCGTCGAGGAAAAGGTTGAGGCGTTGAACGGCTACATCTCATACAGCGGGAGGTACGAGGTGGAGGGGGACAGCGTCTTCCACAACATCGAGGTCAGCCTGTTCCCCAATTGGATAGGGGATAGACAGGAGAGGTTCTACGAGTTCGACGGAGAGAGGCTCATCCTTAGCACCCCGCTTCAGCTTGTAGGGGGAATGCAGCTCAGCTCGCACCTAGTCTGGGAAAAAGTCTGACTTGTAACCATAAGGTATATATGTAATCAAATGATTACATGGCATGAGGGAATTACGAGGAATCGGGTTTGATGGACATAGAAGACTTGGCGAAGAAACTATCCGCGCTGGGTCATCCTACACGAATCAGGATTCTCATGGAGCTTACCAAAGGAGAGAACTACCTCAGCGAGGTAGCGAAAAACGTAGGTATTAGCAGGGCACTGGCAAAAGTCCACCTAAAAAAGCTCAGGGAGAACGAGCTGGTTGAGTCCAGGATACTCACCTTGGAGGATGAGGCAAGGGCCCTGAGGTTCTATAAGATTCTTGATTTCAGCTTCAACATTTCAACGGAATCACTGGCAAGGGAGGTGAAAGAAGACGAAAAATAAAGGATACGCGATAGGAGGCATCTGGGCGGCGATTACAAGTATAATACTAGTGCTGACGATGCAGGGGATTGAGTTCTTCGGAATCATGGTCCTCTTCGGCATCGCATGTGGCATGACCATGTATATCATGAACCAGGGAGACAACGACTTGAATGCACCTAGCGAGGACGTTTTGGAGTTACGGGAGACGGTAAAGTCCCTCGACGCAAAAATAGACGAGTTAAAGAAACTCTTGGAGGAGTAGGCTCAGCCTCTCCAGACTTTTTTAAAGAGCCTGAAGAAGTTTTCACCGATTATGCCCTTGACCTCAGCGTCACTGTGGCCCCTTGCCACAAGGCCCTTGGTGACGTTTGGCATGTGCTCCATCCATCCATAGGCCCAATCCTTGTCGAGGGCAGCGAACCATGTCTTGTCCACGTTCTCGGGGTACTTCTTCATGTACGCCATCCTGTCCATGGTGCTGTTAAAGTCCACATCGCTGCCGAACCCGACGTGCTTGGCACCTACCAAGTTCGCCGTGTAGTCGATCTGGTCGAGGATGTCATCGGTCAGGGTGCTTTTACCCGCCTTCTTGAGGAAGAACGGAGTGATACCTATCACCCCGCCCTTCTCGGCGCATGCCTGTATCTGCTCGTCAGTCTTGGACCTCCTCTTGGCGTAATCCATCCAGCCACCATAGAAGGTGTACTTGTTGTTCCACTTGGCCCAG
>CAYLJH010000217.1:0-3672 GCA_964383685.1 uncultured Candidatus Bathyarchaeia archaeon
CGAGGTGATGGAGCCGTACGACATCGTGGTGGATGGTAGCGATAACTTTCCCACGCGTTACCTGACAAACGATGTCTGCGTGCTCCTGGGGAAGCCCAACGTGTACGCAAGCATATTCAGGTTCGAGGGACAGGCATCTGTGTTCGACGCAAAGAAGGGGCCGTGCTACCGCTGCCTCTACCCCGAGCCACCGCCACCGGGCATGGTCCCGAGCTGCGCCGAGGGAGGTGTATTGGGAATACTCCCCGGTATAATGGGGACGATACAGGCCACGGAGGTCATCAAGCAGACCCTGGGCACTGGCGAGCCACTCATCGGGAGGTTGCTCCTGTTCAACGCCCTTGATATGCGGTGGAGGGAGGTCCAGCCCATGAAGGACCCGGACTGCCCCATATGCGGAGAGAACCCGACCATCCACGAGCTGATCGACTACGAGCAGTTCTGCGGGATATCAATGGGGAGCGAGGAGGCGCACGTCGAGGAACTGGGGGCCGAATGGGTTATCACACCCAGCGACCTCAACGCCCAGCTCCAGGATGGCGGCAGGGTCGTCATGGTCGACGTGAGGGAGCCACATGAGTGGGATATCTGCCACATCACGGGCTCCACCTTCATCCCTGAGGGAGATGTGTTAGCTAGGATGAATGAGCTTGACACGGCGGATGACATCGTGTTGATATGCCGTACTGGGATCCGAAGCGCGAGGGCATTGAATCAGTTACGCGAGGTAGGGTTCACGAAGCTCAAGAACCTCGTGGGCGGCCTTCACGGATGGGCCGATGATGTTGACCCGTCAATCCCAAAATATTAGCGATTTTTAACCTATTTCCTTTTTTCAAATCATTATTGGTACAGGTACATGTAGCGTTGTAACAATGTTTAATAATCATACAAGCCCACCTGTTTCAAATTCTGGGGCTGTGGAGAAGGGGGTGATACCCTGATCAGGCTACCAGAGGTGAGACTACTATGACAGCCATAAGCGAACAGGAAAAGAAAGGAATGTTCTGGTTCATCCAGGGCAACATCAAGATACTCATAATATGCAGGCTGCTCTGGAGCCTCAGCACAAGCATCGTCTACCCGTACTTCAGCTTCTACATAGCTGCGCTCGGGGGGACTGAGCAGAACGTTGGGTTCATAAGCAGCATAGGTATCCTCGCGGGGCTGTTCCTGTACCCCCTTGGAGGGTTTTTAGCCGATAAATCAGGAAGGGTTAAACTCATTGGCTACAGCACGGTGCTGTACGCCTTTGCGCATATTCCGTTCGTTATTGCTAACGACTGGAGGACCCTGGCCGTTGGTCAGTTCCTGTCCCAGTCGCTGCTCTTCTACCTGCCAGCCATGAACGCGCTTAGCAGTGACAGCCTCCCACCCGGCGTGAGGGGCAAAGGTTTTGCCATCATGATGGCGGTGCCGCAGGCCATCCGGATAATAGCCCCCGTCATAGGCGGTCGGCTGATAGGTTATTACCAGGCGACCTCCGGGCTGTCCGAGGATCTCGCACTTATCAAGGCAGTCAAGCTGGCGTGGACCGTGGCTTTCGGTACCGGGCTCGTCGTTGCCTGGCTCAGGCTAAAGTACCTCACAGAGACCATTGAGGAAGACGAGGCGGAATCGTACACCTGGGGTGATTCGTTGACCGTGCTCAAGGAGAGCTACCTCAGCGTCATCGAGTCCATCAAGTGGATGAACAACTCGCTGAAGACAATAGTTGTGATCGAGATGATCGCGGCCTTCTTCGTCGCTATGAGCGCGCCATTCTGGTCGTTGTTCGCCAGGGACATCGTCGGCTTGACGGTCCCCCAGTGGGGCAACGTGAACTTCTGGAGCGGATTAATCGCCCTCATCTTCGCACTGCCCCTCGGGGGCGCGGTTGACAGGTGGGGCGCAAAGAAATCGATCATGGCGGGCATGCTCGTAGCGCCCGTGATTATCTTCCTGTTCCAGTACTCCGTCGGTTTCTGGGGCGTGACGGCCATCATTACCCTCATCACGCTATGCAACAAGATCATGATCCCAGGGTTCAGCACGTTGATAGCCAACATGATTCCGAGGGAGCGCCGTGGAAGGATCTACAGCATACTGGGTGAGCGTGGTGTCCAGATCAGCTGGGGCAACTTCTGGGGCGGAGGCGTCCTGCTGTTCCCTCCGGCAGCACTGGGCGCGTGGATCGGTGGACAGGTGTACTCATACAGCCCGACACTGGTCTGGCAGATCACAAGCGTCGCCTTGTTCGCGTGCGCCTTGATGATCCAGTTCTTCGTCCATGAGCCTGAGCAGGCCCAACTGTAAGGACATTCCAGTTCTTTTACTCATCTACCGTCTGGACTCCAGCGTGTTCAGTAATTCTTGGGTAAAGTCCATCTTTGAGCTTTGATACTTTCAAACAACTAGAACATTTTCTAGATGATGCAGTTGCCTGAGTTGTAAAAATGTTCAGGACTCTAGGAGTCCCATCAAAAAAGGTCTAGATAGAGACTGGGGTGACCAGGCTGATTGGTGGCTCGGGCTTCCTTGACAGGAACATGAACACGATGGCGAATGCCTGAAGGGCCGTGACTATCCAGAAAGCCTGGATGTAGCTGCCCGTGGTGTCGTAGATCCACGCCGCGAACACCGGGTACGCCACGTTAGTGATTGCCGTGAACATCGTGGTGTAGCCAGTGATTGTGGCGTACGCCTTCCTGCCGAAGTAGTTGGCCCTGAGGCTCGTCTGGGATGGGATTGTTATGCCGTACCCGACGCCGTAGAAGAGCGCGAACATCATTATTACCGGGATCGTCCTCGCGTAGATGAAGATGACTAACCCGATGGTTCGCAGGGTGTACCCCAGCATGATGTACTGCCTCTCGGTGTACTTGTTACCCAGCGTAACCGTGAGGAACCGCCCTCCAAGGCTGATGGTTGCCATGGCCCCGAGGATAAAAGAGGCCTGCAAAGCGTCAATTCCAAGGCTCTGATGGAACGCCATCTGGTGTATCGTAATCATTGCTAGGGTCCCGCCGTTGAGCATGAACGCGATTAGCATCATCCAGAAGCTCTTGGTCTTCAATGCCTCCTTTGGCGTAAAGTCGTAGCCATAATCCAGCGCAACGGGCTCCTCGCCCTCCTTCACCCTCAGGTGGTCGCCGTCGGGCAGCATGCCGTAGTACTCTGGGGGGTGGTCCTTCATGAAGAACCACGCCAGCGGGATGCACAGTGCGGCGGTGGAGATGATTACGAAGACCAGTGCAGACCTCCAGCCATAGTCCCGAATGATGAATGTCATGATCGGCACGATGACAGGTGCGCCCAGTCCACCGCCGATGGTGACGATGCCGATTGCCCTGCTCCTGTCCCTGTGGAACCACTTGGCAACCGCGCTGTTGACCGTGTCATAGAGCCCCAGGTTGAAACCGAGGCTTACGATGAATCCCCAGACGATGACGAACTGCCAGATGGTCGTCACGTAGAGGACCGCCACGAGGCCGATGCATGCGATGACTGTGGATATGATCGTTATCTTCCGCTCGCCGTACTTGTCGATGAGCCAGCCACCGATGGGGCCCTCAAGGCCGCCCTCGATGCTTCGCATGCTGAATGCCAGAGTTAACTGGGTCCTGGTCCATCCGAACTCCTGGGTGAGGGGGAGGAGCAGAGCGCCCATACCGTAGTACCACCTCCCGTACC
>CAYLJH010000218.1:0-3649 GCA_964383685.1 uncultured Candidatus Bathyarchaeia archaeon
CAAGTCAGTCCGACCACGCCATTTTGGCCTCTGGCAAAAGGCGCCGCGTTCAGCGCGTTGACGGCCTTGTCCGGGTGGTCACCGGCGTGGGCAGCGATGCCCTTGTACTTTGTGAGCTTTGCGATGAAGCCGTTCTCGGTGCCCCCCGTGCCCAGCTTGGCCCCTTTCAGTGACCCCGTGCTGTGGCTGCCAATGGTCATATCGATATCGTCCATGGCCCCGATGTGGATGAACTCCTGCTTGCCGCCCATGAACGTGATCTTGCCGTCCTCGACCAGCTTGTTGCGGAAATCCATCTGGATGAGCTCCTCGGCCGGGACGCCCATCAATACAATATTTCCGTCCAGCTCGTCCTTGACGACATCGAGACCGAAACCTGCGCCAAGCATGGCGGCGACCTGGGCGTGATGCCCGCAGCAGTGGACCCAACCGGTCTTGGGGTCGGCCTCGGGGTGAGTGGGAACATCCAGGCTGTCCAGCTCACCGGCGATGGCGACTGTTGGCCTCGACCCCTTCTCCTTGAGGTACGCCTTGCTCCCTGTGATACCCAGCTTGTTCTCGTAGTACCAGCCCATCTCATCGTACTGAGCCTCAACGTACTCGGCCGTCTTGTACTCCCTGTACCCTACCTCGGGGATCTTCCAGAGATCATCTCCTATCCTGATTATCTCCTCCGCCCTCGCGTCTATCGCGTCCATGACCCGCCTCTTCAGCGCCTGCTTATCCATGGTAGACTAGCCCTGTTGATCATAGAAAAGACATTCTGGGTGAAGAGTCACGGGAACCTTCCGGTGAAAAATGATAACCTTTTTACTAAAAGGAATCGTGAAAGTTATACTGGTGAAGTATGTGACCGGCCAAACAATCAGTTGTGTTTTCGAGGCTCTGCGAATGAGGCAGAGCCAGCCGCCGGTTTACAGGATACCACAGTAAGCCCTACCTGTCTAACGGGTTGGGCTCAGGAGGGTTATGATGAGTAACAGGACTAGTGAATGTATCAGTTCGCTGATGAATACAAAACGATTCGTGGTAAAGGTTGGCACGAGCAGCATTACCGATGAAAACTCACGGCTAGATGTCGGCAAGGTGGCAATCCTAGTGAGCATGTTGATGAAGGAGATAAAGAACGGGAGGTCACCGATACTCGTGAGCTCCGGGGCAATCGGCGCAGGGCTAGGAAGGCTTGGCTTGCCGAGGCCGGACGATATGCAGGAACTTCAGGCGGCCGCGGCCGTGGGCCAGGGCATACTGATGCAGACATACGAGTTCTTCTTCAACAACTATGAACAGCCAATAGCACAGCTCCTGCTGACGGGCGACGATTTCACGGACCCCGAGAGGAACAGGAACCTGTCCAATACCCTGGAGACGCTCATCAACTGGGGCGTGCTCCCCATAATCAACGAGAACGACACCGTGGCGACCCAGGAGATCAAGGTGGGGGACAACGATACAATTGCCTCCTACGTGGCCATGGCCGTGGACGCTGATCTGCTGGTCATACTGACAGATGTGGACGGGCTGTACACCAGTAACCCATCAGAAGGTAAGGGCGAGTTCGTCAAGGTCGTGGAGGAGATCACCCCTGAGGTCGAGGGCTGGGCCAGCAAGGCGGGAAAGGGCTTCGGCGGCATGTACACCAAGGTCCAGGCGGCCAAGAGGCTGGCGGAGGAGGGCAAGGCGACGGTGATAGCCAGCAGTAGCGTGCCAGATGCCCTGTCAAAGGTTTTGCTAGGGGAAATTGGAACCCTTTTCATGCCAAGAGGAGATGAAAATCATGAGTGAAGTAGTTAACAAGGCGAAAGCTGCCCGGCAGGCATCATACGGTCTGGCGAAGCTGGACACCGAGTCAAAGAACGCGGCGTTGAACGCGGTTGCGGAAGCCATCTGGACCCACAGGGAGTCCCTGCTGGAGGCGAATCAAAGAGACCTAGACGCAGCTGACGGGATGCTGCAGAAGGGAGAGATAACGGGGGCCATGATTAAGAGGCTGACACTGGACACGGTCAAGGTCCAGGGGATCGTTGACATGGTGAAAAGCGTCGCGTCCCTAGACGACCCGGTCGGGAGGACCGAGTACGCCAGGGAGCTGGACGAAGGGCTGGACCTGTTCAGGGTCACCTCACCTCTTGGGGTCGTCGCTGTTATATTCGAGTCGCGGCCCGACGCACTGGTCCAGATAGCCAGCCTGTGCCTGAAATCAGGGAACAGCGTGCTCCTCAAGGGTGGCAGCGAGGCCCGCCACAGCAACAGGGAGCTATATACAATAATCAAGGACGCCACCACAGACCTCACCGAGGGTTGGATTCAGATCATGGAGGCACGGGACGAGGTCACCAAGCTCCTGGAGCTGGACGCTTACGTTGACCTCATCATCCCCCGTGGGAGCAACGCGTTCGTCAGGTACATCCAGAACAACACCCGCATCCCAGTTCTCGGGCACGCCGACGGTGTCTGCCACATCTACGTGGACAGCGAGGCCGATCTGGATATGGCCGTGAAGGTCTGCCTCGACGCCAAGGTCCAGTACCCGTCGGTGTGCAACGCGGTTGACACCATCCTGATACACGAGGACATCGCCAAGGGCTTCCTCGCTCCCATGGTCGAGACGCTGTTAGGCAAGGACGTGGAGGTCAGGGGCGGGAAACGGGTGCTTGAGATCATTGATGAGGGGGTCAAGGCGGCAACGGATGATGACTGGGGGCACGAGTACCTCGACTATATCGTAGCATTGAAGATCGTGTCCGACGCCGATGAGGCCATCACACATATCAACAAACACGGGTCACACCACACCGATGCGGTGATTACAGGTAACGCGGAGACCGCTGTCTACTTCATCGACTCCGTTGACTCGGCCAATGTGTTCTGGAACGCATCGACAAGGTTTGCTGACGGTTACAGGTACGGCCTGGGTTCTGAGGTGGGCATAAGCACGGGGAAGATACATGCACGCGGCCCATCAGGGCTTGAGGGGCTCACCATTTACAGGTACATCCTCAGGGGGGGCGGCCACATCGTCGCGGATTACGTTGGAGAGGACGCAAAGAAATACACCCATCGTCCGATTGACGAGAAATGGTGAGCCTTCGACAAGATTCATCAAACCCCCATTTGTTTCCGTCATCATTTAACTAGGAAAACTGGTTTTTCCTGCCCCCCAGAAACAATATCTAGGGCAGGACACATGTCACTCCTAATCGAGGCGATATGTTGAAGCTTCTAGAGTACGAGGCGAAGGAATATTTCAAGAAATATGGTATCCCGACGCCTGCAGGTAAAATGGTGACCTCTCCTGAGGAAGCCAGAGAGTACATTTCCGAGCTTGGGAAGCCAGTTGTCATCAAGGTCCAGCTGCCCATCGGTGGAAGGGGAAAGGCAGGCGGCGTAAAGTTCGCTGACACTCCGGACCAGGCAGCCGAGGCGGCCGGGCAACTGCTAAGCATGACCATCAAGGATCTGAAGGTCAAGAAACTGTACGTCGAGGAGAAGGTGGGCATAGTGAACGAGATCTACCTGGGCGTAACCGTGGACAGGAACAGCAAGAAACACGTCATCCTCGCATCAAGCGAGGGCGGCATGGACATAGAGGAGGTCGCGGTAGATACGCCGGAGAAGATAGTCAAGCACCTCGTCAATCCGATTGATG
>CAYLJH010000219.1:0-3642 GCA_964383685.1 uncultured Candidatus Bathyarchaeia archaeon
TCCAGCCGGTTTGGGTAGCCTAGCTGACGCAAACTTACGCGGGCACGATGTCCGTATCGTCTACAGCATCCACGACGCCGCTAAAATGGCGGCGGAGACCGATAAAGAGGTCATCCACTTCGGCGTGGGGTTTGAGACAACGGCCCCGACCACCGCGAGCGAGATACTTTCCGGTCCACCGGACAACTTTAGCGTATACAGCGCCCACCTACTGATCCCGCCCGCCATGGAGGCGTTGCTGGCCATGGGCGTCACCGAGGTGGCCGGCTTCATCAACCCAGGCCACGTGAGCACCATGATCGGCGAGATCGGTTACATGCCCATCCAGGAAAAGTACCCAGTGCCCCAGGTCATCGCAGGGTTTGAGCCCATCGATATCCTGTTCAGCATCGCCCTCATCATCAGGCAGATCAAGGAGGGGAGGGCCGAGATCGAGAACACTTACCAGCGGGCCGTGAAACCTGAGGGAATGCCATCGGCCATGCGGATGCTGGAGAAGGTGTTTGAGCCGGAGGACGCGCCGTGGAGGGGAATCGGGACAATCCCCATGAGCGGACTGAAGATCAGGGACGAGTACGTGAGATACGACGCGTCAAAGAAATTCGATATCGAGATCAACACCAGCTACACCATGCCCGAGGGCTGCCTGTGCGGCGAGGTGCTACGTGCCATGATATACCCGTGGGACTGCCCACTCTTCAACAAGGGCTGTGACCCTGAGAACCCCGTGGGCCCCTGCATGGTGAGCCACGAGGGAAGCTGCTTCATCGCATCAAGATACGGCGTCGAGGAGCTATGATCCGGGCGCACCTGATAATCAAGGGCAGAGTCCAGGGCGTCGGCTACAGGGCCAATGTCAGGCGCTTGGCCAACAAGCTGAGCCTTGAGGGGTTCGTCAGGAACCTGAGGAATGGCGATGTCGAGTTACTGGTGGAGGGTTCCCAGGAGGATGTCGAAAGGATCATTCAGTGGTGCCACAGGGAACCGACAAGGGCATACGTTTCAAAGGTCTGGGTTGAAAAAAGTGAGGCGACTCGCGAGTTCATGGGGTTCGCCGTTAGAAGTACCCTCTAGGATTCCTTCGTCTCAGCTTCTTGCTTCAACCTAGTCAGATCAATTTTCGCTCTTTGATAATCTATTATTGTCTGTTTATTTACTTTCAGAGGGTCTTGATTAAACATATACATCATACTAAATGGAATTGCCATAATCGAAACAAGAAGTATTGCTACTCTTGCCAGAGTTAATCCTGGTCCAAGCGATGTGGAGATGCTTATTTCTCTAACTAGTGGGACAACTGTAATTAGTAATCCAATCATGAAAACCCAGTATTGTTGATAGCCTCTTAATATTGAATCAAGCAGTTTGTCAAGGGTACTATCTTCGAGATCAATCCCGAATTCATCAATCAACTCGTCAAAATCATTTGTTTCTTTTGTCATATCATTGAATGTAGCTTTGAACATTCAAAGTTTATTATAAAAAAAGATTAGAGCTTCTTGGACTTCCATCCAATCAGCGTTGCCGCGTTGGCGATCACCGGTACGGCTGCTACCTCGTGCATGATGGCCCCGATTACTGGCCCGATCATACCCATGGCGCTCACCGCCACGGTCCCCAGAACTATTGTCATGGATACCGCGATGTTGACCTTGATGTTCGCCATTGTCGCCTGTGACAGCTCGATGAGGTAAGGCACCTGGCCTATCTCGTCCGTCAGCAGGACCACATCCGCCGTTTCCATTGCGACCGCTGTCCCGATGCTGCCCATTGCTATGCCTACGTCAGCAGCTGCCAGTGCGGGCGCGTCGTTGACGCCGTCACCGATATACGCGACCATGTGCCCCTCAGCCTGCAGCTCGCGGATGATCTCCAGCTTCCTCTCAGGTAGCACCTCGGTGTAGGTCTCCGTGACCCCCAGTTCCGCGCCCACCTTCTCGCCGACGATCTTGCTGTCCCCCGTTATCAGCAGGGTCCTTGATATCCCCAGCTTCCTGAGGTCGCTGATGGCCTTAGCTGACTCCGGCCTGACCGTGTCTGCCACGTTGAAGTAACCCGCGACCGTCCCGTCAACGGCGACTGGGATTACCGTGTAACCCTCCGCCTTGCTTGACTCGATGCCGCTGGACTCTTCTCCGCTCATCTTGACATCCTTCTCCACGAGCATCTTCTCTCCGATGAAGACCTCTTTGCCGTCCACGCTTGCGCTGATGCCG
The DNA here is from genome assembly GCA_964383685.1 of uncultured Candidatus Bathyarchaeia archaeon. GTDB lineage: Archaea > Thermoproteota > Bathyarchaeia > TCS64 > TCS64 > RBG-16-57-9. Next base: position 2,217 of record CAYLJH010000219.1, read on the forward strand.
TGGCCCGCCAGCGACTGGAAGTCCTGTGGGGTGGATAGCTCGATACCCCTGCCGTTTGCCTCCTTGATGATGGCCCTGGCCAGTGGGTGCTCGCTGCTCCTCTCCGCCGATGCAGTGACCCGGAGCAGGTCGTCCTCGGTGTAGCCGTTCAACGGGTAGATCCCCGTCACCACTGGCTCACCGAATGTTACAGTCCCTGTCTTGTCGAAGGCGATGATATCCACCTTGCCCACCTGCTCCATTGCCGTACCGTGCTTGACTAGCACGCCGTTCCTGGCGGTGTTGCCGATGGCCGCCACGACCGCTGTAGGGGTCGCAAGGACCAGTGCGCAGGGGCAGATCGCCACCAACATGGTCACGCCCCTAAGGGGCTCCCCTGTCACCATCCAAGTTATACCTGCGATCAGTATCGATACGGGCGCGAAGAACTGGGCGTACCTGTTCGCTATCCTCTGCACCGGTGCCTGGGTGCTCTGTGCCTCCTCGACGAGGTGTATCATCTTGCCCAGGTTGGTGGTCTCGCCCACCGCCTCGACCTCGATTGATACAGCCCCGCTTGAGACGATGGTCCCGGCGAAGACGCTTCCACCGACTCCCTTGTCGATGGGCATTGACTCACCGGTGATGGATGACTGGTCAATGGACGCGTCGCCTTCCACGATCAGGCCGTCAACGGGGACCCTGCCCCCTGGCCTGACCAGTACGATGTCCCCTTTCCTCACCTGGGAGATTGGCACCTCGGTGTCCACCCCGTCCATCCTGAGGGTTACCATCGATGGCACCAGCTCATTGAGCTCCTTCAGCGCCTGATCCGCCTTCTCGCGGGTAAAGTCCTCAAGGGCTTCCCCGATGACCATCATGAAGGCGACCAGCGCCATTGCGCCGTACTCGCCCACGATCAATGCCGCTACCATGGCAACGCTGACCATGACCCCCGCGGTCAGGTCAAAGTCCCGTAGGATGTTGCCCACCGCCAGCATGAATACCGGCCATCCTCCGACTACTGCTGAGATGAGGAAGCTGTAATCAGCATATTGATGGTTCCCGCTTAGCTCAAAGGCAAAGCCCACGAGTAGGAATATCGTGTTGATATACGCTGTTATGATGCCCGGGCTTCGGAGGAAATCCTTGTACTTCGTGAAGAACCCGGGAGGGGTTGTTCTGCATGACTCACATTCTGCTTGGTTTGACATATTTATCACTATATTAATTTTGAAATGGCTTCCTTCAGGTCTTTGATGTACTCTTCCGTCGTGCCATTGTTCACGGCATCGACCATGCAGGACTCGATGTGGTCCTCAAGAATCAGCTCCCCTGTCTTGTTCAGCGCGGCTTTTACGGCTGCCAGCTGGTGGAGCAGGTCAGGGCAGTCCCTGTCCTCCTCGACCATCTTCTTGATTCCCCTGACGTGGCCCTCAGAAACATG
>CAYLJH010000220.1:0-3618 GCA_964383685.1 uncultured Candidatus Bathyarchaeia archaeon
GGGGAAAGAAGCCGCTCATCATCGCATCCAGGGTTCTCAACTCCGTGTCGGTCCTCGGCTACACTTTCAGCCACAACTTCTCCCAGTTGTTCATGGTCAGGAGCCTGGCGGGCATCGGCAACGGGCTTGGAGGGGCAATGTGGGGCCCTATGGGAGGGCCCGTCTGGCAGGCACTGATAGCCGACCTTTCCCCGCCCGAGGACAGGGGCAGGATTATGGGCTTGATGGGTACCATTGGCAGCCTTGTGAGCAGCCCCGCGTCTTGGACCGGGGGTTATCTGTTCGACAACGTTTCCCCCCAGCTCCCATTCCAGCTGAGCTTCGGATTGGACATGGTTGGAACCGTCATCCTTGTGATGTTCCTAAACCCATACGCGACAGAGACGGACAAGGACTGATTCGGGTGTCTCGTAATATTTACTGGTAGGCTACCCTAGCCTAAACCTGTGAATTGTCTCCAGCGTCGGGTATCTTTCCTTTACCGGGAGGATTGCCTTCACAAGTTCAACATTATTGACCATGAATTCCCCAAAACTCGTCTCCCTGTTCCCCTCAAGGTACCCGATGAGGCCCGTGTAATCATCCAATCCCTTAAACTGGCACAGGCTCATGTGGGGCAGGAAGCTGGGGTAGTCATAATCCATTGCCTTGACCCCATCGAGGCCCATGAGCCTCCTGTTCATCTCCCTGATCTCGCCCCCGTCGTGGGCCTCGGCGACGATGTTTGACCTGAAATTGTTGATGTTCCGGATATCCACCTTGAACCCCTCCATTCCATCCAGGGCTTCAATGGCTGACTCCAAGAGCAAGTTCATTCCATTCCATGTGATCTCGTCGTCGCTTCCCTTCTCGCCCACGAGGAAACACCCCGTCTCCTTGACTGTCAGGTGCAGGTACTCCGCTGGAAATGGATCAGCACATCTGAAATCCCTGAATCCATCCTGGACTATCTGGGCCTTTTCTACGATCTCCGGGATTTTGACCCTGATAAGGAACGTGATGTAGTCCGTGCGTCCCCTCGCCCAGTCACTGTCAGCCCAACTCTCTGTCACTATGGGTGGTTGTTTCCTCATTTCCCAGAGTCTCTGGTATCCGAAAGCCCATTCATCAGCCATATCGTAACAAATTCCCCCGAGCCTAAGTAACCTTCCACTTTATCGAAGGTGTTAAAGTTCAATCGACTTGTAAACATGACCATGATTAGGCTTGCCCTCACCATCCTCGATTTTGGCATGATCCTCCTGATGATCTACATGGTATACGAGAGTTATTACGAACACGAGAGTCAGGCGACCTTAATTTCTCTGCTTGGAGTTGCTTTCCACATTGCGTTCTTATACGTCATCCTATACATACCGGGGAGCCAGATCGTCCCGCTAGGATACTTTGGTTTACTGGGAGCTGTTTGGCTGATTTTCCTCATCCCGAGGAAGCCCAACATTACAGCACTCAAGGGGATCAGGGGGGATATCATCGGTGATGCCCCAGACCGGATGAGCGGGACAATGTGACACGGCGTTACAAGCTGGTCAAGGGGACTCCGGCGTACGACGAGTACTATAGGAGACACCCCGAACGTGAGGAGATTGATAAGGTCCACAGGAAGCTCAACAGGATCGACGGCACCATCGACGGGGGATACAACCCCAACGTCGCCATGATAGACGCATCGTTCAGCATCCCGCCCCATATGAAGAGGATAGCCTTCGCGGAGCCAAAGAATGAGCCGTATGACATCTCCCCAGAAAAGACCACCATGATCGCAAAGGGTCTAGCCAAGCACCTTGGCGCAAAGGTGGTAGGGATTTGCAGGGTGGATCCCCTCTGCGTCTACACGAACCAGCGGACTCTGTGGGAAAAGACATGGACCGTTGACGGAAGGGAACAGGACTACCCGCCGTACGCACTGGTGATGGCAACTGAGATGAGCCACACCCACGTACACGCGGGGCCTCACACGCCGACGGCGGCAGAGACCGGCAACCAGTACGCCAATGGCTCGTACATCAGCACTGTCATGGCCCACTGGTTCAGCGGCATGGGCTACACCGGTATAGCAGAGCACACAGGCCACTACGATGTGGTGCTTCCTCCACTTGCCGTGCAGGCTGGCATGGGTGAGATCGGTAGAAACGGCTACCTCATAACCCCAACCCTGGGTTCAAGGGTGCGCCTCAGCGCAGTGCTCACGGACATGCCTCTGATGGTTGACGAGCCCATTGATATCGCCGTCGAGGAGTTCTGCGATAACTGTATGAAATGCGCAGATACATGCCCCAGCGACTCGATACCTACAACGGAGAAAGCTGAGTACAACGGCGTCCTCAAGTGGAAGGTTGAGGCCGAGACGTGCAGCGCGTACTGGAACAAGGTTGGCACCGACTGCGCCATCTGCATGGCAATATGTCCATATAGCAAGCCCGATACACAACTCCACGGAGTCATCAGGTGGCTGGTCAATCATAGCTGGTTGGCGCCAAAGGTGTTCCCAATGATAGATGATATCCTTTACAGGAAGGACTGGAAGGTCAAACCGGTGCCGGGGTGGCTAGACTGGAAATAGCCATTCGTAGGGATAATACTAGACAAGCATGAGAACGATCGTTTAGTGCTAGATATTCTACTAGTGGCCATCCGAGTCGGTCTTATTCTCATAGAACCCCGATGCTATCCACCCAGACACACATCATGCGAAAAACATAGGGGGAAGGGGGGGTACTCCGGATAACCCCTAAAACAAGCCAAATACCAGAAAGAACTTGTAAAAACACCCAGTTCCAGATTTGATCTAGAGCAGAGGAGGGTCCAATCGACACCAGGAAACACCACCATTACAACCCCAATCTATTCAGAAACATCTATTCCATACATAAAAGTGGCCTATTCAATACAACAAAGTAGTCACTACAAAACAATAAACAACATCATGCACGAACATCAAGAGAGCAAAAGATGTATTTTTTCCGATATAACCAGCATATGGTTATAACAAAAAATTGGTAACCTTCTGGAAGGATCAATGTACCGGGGTACACGATATCCTGGAAGCGTGATCCTTAGCCAAATACAAAGAGGGGGAGGGAGTACCCCCGGATAACCTCTAAAACAGGTCTATTACATGAAAAGGGCATTTGAATCACCCAGTTATGAGTTTCAATCTATACCAATCATCGGACCAAACTACACCAAGGGATGGGACAATCTCGTACGGGGAACACGTGAAAAAATGACCAGGTTGCTTGATGAGCAAAGAGGATAAGGGTATTTTAATCGGGGCTGAAACAAGGCCCATTTCCACGCAGGAAGCCTGAAAACCGCCCTAAATCGATACCAATCTATGCAGAAACGCTGAGTATTTTATACAGAAAACGCGTGTTTAAGCAGATGGCTTTTTTCAAGTAGAATGTTGAACTGAGGATGGGGATTAACTCATCAATCAGGGAGAAATTATTTTCTCCAAATAGAAGGTTACAAAAAAGAAATAATTAAGCGAGGGTCATCCCTACGCCTTTCGCCTTGGCTAACTCGTAAACCTTGCTCGCTGTACCAACGTCCTGGATGGCCAGACCAGTCGCCTTGAACATGGTGATCTCGTCAGGAGACTCCCTGCCCGGCTTC
>CAYLJH010000221.1:0-3602 GCA_964383685.1 uncultured Candidatus Bathyarchaeia archaeon
TCGGCCCCCTGGGACTCGTAGTACAGTGCCCGTGACCTGATGTCGTCAAGGGACATGGTGGGGGCGTTTACGATCTCGGCGAGGACGCGCATGGGCAGGCCGTTGGATACGGGCAGTTTCCCACCGATGACCATGCCGCCGTGAGTTGACAGGATATCCTTCCAGTTACTCTCGACATCCATGATCTGTTTCTCGGCCTGTTCCACGAGGGCGTCACTGATGAGGAGCGAGGCCGGGATGGTCTTGCTGAACTCGATATCCATGGAGAGGGCCAGGGGCAGATCGGACGCGTGGAGCGTGCTCTTGAATGTAGGTATCCCGGTTGCCTCCTCGACGGGCGATACGTCCCCGTTGACCGCACCGGGCAGGAGGATCAGGTCATAGCCTGATAGCTCCATCTTCGCCAGCTGTTTGGCCGCATAATCAGGGGTTATGAAGGCGGCTACCGTGACGGGGAGTACGATTACATCGATCTCGTGGTTGAGGTTCCTCGTGTGCTCCCTGACCGATTCGGCCGCCAGCTTTCCCGTTACGAGGAGTATCTTCATCAATTCACCTCTCAGCTGATCTGTGCGCCCTTGTTATCGGCACCCGTGACGAACACGGAGCCACTATTTTCCCCCTGGTTGATGAACTGGTCCATCTCGTCGGCCAGTTCACTTGCCTGGGAGCGTCCCTCGGCTAGCCCGTAGAGCGCGGGGCCCCACGAGCTCTGGCCGGCCCCGTAGGCACCTTTCATCAGTAAATGGTTGACGCATTCCTCGATCCTGGGGTGGGAGTAGGTGCCGCCCTGCATGGTGGCCCAGTACGCACCGAATATCGTGTCAAACTTGGTCATGGCGTCGCCGAACAGGGTGATGTCCCTCTCCAGGATGGATGGTATCATCTGCATCAGCACGAGGCGGCTGACCCTGGCAATAATCTCCACGGGCGGGGGCTCAAGTTTCTTGAACGCGTTGGTCTCCTTTGCCCCGCTGAACCCGGTGTTGATATCGGGGATGCACACGACGAAAAGCCAGTCGTCGGGCACATCGCTCCTGTGGATGAGTGGCGGGATAGTCTCGGGCGCGTCAACGGCGTGGCCCCCGTCAACGATGAAGCCCCCGTTTAGGAAGGAGTGGGTGCCGATTCCTGACCTGCGGCTTCTTCCAAGCCCTACGACGATCTCATTGTAGGTCATCCCGAGCCCGAATACCCTGTTCAACGCGGTCCCCAAGGCAATGGTCAGCTGTGTGCCTGAGCCGAAGCCGCTGTGCTCGGGGATGTCGCTCTGGATGTCCAGGTGTACGCCGCCGTCCACTTTATGCTCCCTCAACACCTGATCTATGATCTGCTTGGCCCTGTCAGACCGGGCACCCGTTATGACTGTTTCACCGGCTTCCTCCATCTGAATGTTCAATCGCGGGGTCTCGATTGCCACCCCTGCGCTCCCGTGTAGCCGCCCCAGGTCTCCCCGCATGTCCATTATGCCGAAATGCAGGCGGGATGGGGTGCTGATGCTCAGTTTCATATCGATACGCCCCATTTCCTTATCAGCGACAGGAGCTTTTCAGCCACAATTAACTCCCCTGACCCCTCCGAGGACACCTTCTTGATCACGTCTATGTTGTCCCTCACCTTGCCTATCAACGTCTGCACCTCAGAGTCGCGGCCTTCCTCGCTGAACACCTGGATTCTCGTGGCGTGGATTATAGCCTCTATCGCCTCGGACCGGCCCCTGCTGAACACTGTTGGGTGAGGCGACTTGATCTCTACGTCACTTGGTGAGAGAGAAAATGATGCGCGGAGCTCGGATTCGTTAAATATCTCTCCGGTCTCGGTCTGAATTATTGCATCAGCGCCTTCCAGGCCGTCCTCGTCAACGTTTGGCTGATCCTCCACCTCATCTTTGAACGTGGTTACCAGGAAGAGATGGGGGCTATCACTAAGGTTGATGGACGCCCCTCCCCCAAGGGATAGATTCTTGAAAGTCTGGGTGCTTTTGAACGGCCGCACAATCAGGGATACGCCGTTCCGCGTGACTCCCATCGGTGCCGCGTTGTAGCTCCCATCATGGTTCCTCGTGACCAGTATCGTCTCGACTATGCACTTCTCGGGGAAACCTAGCCTGTCCAGTGAATCGATTACTTGGGCCTCGTTCATCTACATCAACAGCGGGTAGATAAGAAACGTCATAGTTTTACTAATAGTTACCTTTGGATTCGAGGGGCAGGAGGTAGTCCTCGCTGCCTCCCAGCATCAGACGGTAGTAAACTCCGCCTTTTCCTTGAACTTTTTCAAGGGTGCCGCGCGCCTCCACCAGGTCGCCCTCGTGGACCTGCTCGGTGAACTTGCCCCGGTAGCTCTTGAGTTCAGTGACCTGGTTCCCGGTATCACCCGATACCTGCGTCATCCCGTAGATACACGGGTTGAAGATTGATTTCGATGCATCAGTGACCCTTGCCCTGACGGTTGCGCGCTTGATGGGTTCCGAGACATAGTCGTCATCAGGGATCAGCAACCTCACAAAGTACTCCCTACCCTGTACTACCCCGTGCAACACTTTCCTGGACTCTATCCCTGAGAAGCGGTCAAGGGACAGCCCGGTATCGCCCCACCGGGATTCTAGGACAGAATCAAATAACTCCCCATCAAGTGGCTTGACCCAGTCAAGGTTCTTCCTTAACTTGATCAACGAGTCATAGACCCGACGCGACTCGTCCTGCCCGTAGACGTTGATATCGATATCGGAGTTCTCTGTCTGGAGCCCAATCAGCAACGAGCCGGACACCCCGAAACACGCGGTGGGTGCCCCGCTTTCCTCGGATAAAGCGTTCACAAACTCGGATAGGACGTTCTCGACGTCGGACTCTGGGTTCAAGATAATCTCTTTGAGGCGATCGCGGGTTTCAAAATATTTGGCTATCTTGCTGACGGGGACTGATTGGATCGCTAAACCAATCCGTGGTATGTAATTGACGTATTCTGGGTGATTCTCCCTTAGATAATCCGTCGTGGAGTCGATATCATAGACTCGTTTGTATTTCACGCCCCCTGATACTCGGTCACCGTCTGGGTCAGGGATGTATCGGAGGATTCCAACTACGAACCCTTCTGGGTGTCTACTTCCCTTTACGGCGAAATACAGGCCCTCGTGCATCAGGATGTAGTCTCCCTCGTTATATCCGCCCCAGTAACCCATGACGATATACTGTCTGTAGGTAAAAAAGTAAAAGGTTGGCGATTATATTTCGGAAAGCCTCCGCCTCACACACCTAATGGAATCTAATACAAAACTCAACTGTAACCCCTTGCGCTCGTGAATGTTGAACCAGCAAGTTCAGGCAGGTTGACCGGGGAGCTGCTCGCTTAAGTTATCCTTTCCTTGATTCAAGGGAAAACATAAACTGAATAAACACTCTTATAGAGATAAATCTTAACTAAATTATGACCTCTGACACAGTATCTGAGACGTTAAAAATACTTGTTGTTGATGATAATGAGTCGTTTTGCATCGGTTTAAAGGACGTTCTTGAAGAATATGGTCATGCCATCGATTACATAATAAAAGGGGAGGATTTATCCTCAGCACTAGGGCGAAAAAAATATGACGCCGTGATTAT
>CAYLJH010000222.1:0-2167 GCA_964383685.1 uncultured Candidatus Bathyarchaeia archaeon
CGACTGCATCGTGATGCACTGCCTCCCAGCCAAGCGCGAGATAGAGATCACCAGCGAGGTCATGGACTCAGTCCAGAGCGTGGTCATCGACCAGGCAGAGAACAGGATGCACGCGCAGAAGGGGCTCATGGTCTGGATACTGGACCAGTGAGCAAGATTTTATAGGCAACAAGCCCAGCGGGTTCACTTGAAACCCGTTGATCCTCCTTAACCCATCAAAATGCCAGGGCTGCCGCATATGCGAGGCAGCGTGCGGATTCCACCACTCGGACCATAAAGAGTTCAACCCATCCCTCTCAAGCACACATATCAGCAGGGACAACGACAACGCCGTCATATCCATGAGCGTTGACAGCACCTGCGACCTCTGCGACGGAGAGGAAGTTGCCCTGTGCGTCAAGTACTGCGCCTACGAGGCCAGGGGAGTGAGGCGATGAAGCCCCACGGTTACGGTGGCAAGGTCCTCAGGGTTGACCTTACGACGGGCACAATGGTCGAGGAGCCCACCGAGAAGTACGCGGTGGACTGGGTCGGAGGCAGGGGCATCAACGAGTGGATTCTATTCAACGAGCTGGCCCCGGCGTGCGCGCCCCTCAACCCGGAGAACATATTCACCATAGGCGTCGGCCCGCTAGTTGGCACGCTCTCACCTTTCTGCAGCAGGGTCAGCATCGACACAAAGAACGCGTTCACCGGGGGAGTGGGGTCGGCTAACTGCGGCGGCCACTTTGGGGCCGAGATGAAGTACGCCGGCTATGACAACCTCATATTCACCGGCAGAGCCGAAAAGCGGGTCTACCTGTGGCTGTGCGACGGCAAGGCAGAGCTGAGGGACGCGTCCCACCTCTGGGGCTTGACCACCTGGGAGACCGAGAAGCGGATCAGGACCGATGAACGGGACAACGAGGTCAGGGTCATAGGCATCGGCCAGGCAGGGGAGAACCTGGTCAGGTCGGCGTGCGTCATGTCTGACAGGGCAAAGGCGGCAGGGGGAAGCGGTGTAGGGGCCGTCATGGGCTCAAAGAACCTGAAAGCGGTCGCGGTGAGGGGGTCATTACCCATCACGGTTGCTGAGCCTGAGCGTTTCATCAAGGCAGTTGACGCCGCGAGGGCAAAGGTTGAGACATTCCCCAAGGCCAAGCTGTACAGGAAGGACGGTTACTACGGCGTGGAGAGCTACTACGGCAGCCCTGCGTGGGAGGCAGGGTTCAGGCCGGTCAGGAACGGACAGGACGGGTACTGGGAGCCCGAGAAGATTAAGAAGGTAGCCGGGGACACCATCAAGAAGTACAGGGAGAAGATTCTCGCCTGTTTCGGCTGCCCAGTGGGCTGCATGCCGTGGATGAATATACCCGACGGGCCGTATGCGATTAAAGGCGAGGGCTGGTGGAACAACAGCAGCAACAGCTTCTGCACAAGGGTGGACGTTTCCGAGCCCGAGCCGGCTATCATGGCCCACCTGCTCACAAACCAGTACGGGCTTGACGGCGACAACGCATCAGTGGTGATTGGTTGGGCCTTCGAGGCGTACGAGAAGGGGATGCTGACCAAGGAGGACACCGACGGCCTTGAGCTTACGTGGGGCAACCACGACGCGATGCTGGCACTCATCCACAAGCTGGCCCACAGGGAGGGATTCGGTGATTTCCTGGCGGACGGAGTCAAGGCGGCATCCGAGAAGCTGGGGAAGGGATCGGAGGATTTCGCGCTACACATCAAGGGCCAGGACACAGTGGACGGCGTCAGGATCAGCAAGGGATGGGGCTTCGGGATAGTGACGAGCCCGGCGGCGGGCAGGCACCTGAGGGGGGCGACCCACAGCTTCAGCCCGGAAAAGTTCAGGTCATGGGACAATGTTGCTTACCGGGTTCACATGCAGGAGCAGTTCAAGGGGGTCGTTGACATGACGGGGACGTGCCTCTACAATAACGGGCTGCTGAGCTGGGAGACCAAGATATCGCCTAAATCAGCGGAGTACATCGCTGAGCTGACCTCGTCCCTCACCGGCATGGACATGAACTACGAGAGGATCACCATGATCGGTAAGAAACTCCACAACCTGGAGAAGGCCATAAACGCGATCCACGGGGGTTTCACCAGGAGCGATGATTATCCACCCAAGAGGTTCTGGGAGGAGCCCATAAAGTCGGGCCCCTACAAGGGGGAC
>CAYLJH010000222.1:2177-3559 GCA_964383685.1 uncultured Candidatus Bathyarchaeia archaeon
ACCACATTGACCACGAGATCTGGGAGAGGACGCTTGACGAGTACTACTCCCTCCACGGCTGGGACCCGGCTACGAGCCTCCAGACGAGGAAGGGGCTTGAGGAGCTGGGGCTCTCGGTGGTCGCTGACCGCCTTGAGGCCGCTGGCATCCTCAAATAACTTAAGCCCCTAACCCATTTCTCAGGTATGGCTAAACGTAAGATCAGGGTGGGAGATCTTCGCAGGTTCAAGTTCGTCTCAGACCCGCAGATCAGTCCCAACGGGGCAAAGATCGCCTTCGTCGTGAGCGTAATCGATTACAAGGGCAACAAGTACAGGCGCGGGATATGGCTGGCCGACACTGATTCAGGCGAGTTAAACCAGTTCACACACGGTCCGGGGTCTGACAACAACCCGAGGTGGAGCCCTGAAGGGAAGAAGCTGCTCTTCCTCTCCAATGGAAGGGAGAAGGGCAAGAAGACCCAGCTGTACGCAATCAGCCTCACGGGGGGAGAAGCGCGGCTTGTCGCTGATCCTGAGAACGGCGTGGGTAATCCCGAGTGGTCACCCGACGGCAAGCAGATATTGTTCACCACCAGGACGTGGATGGACAAGAAGCCCGAGACCGATGTCAAGCACATCAAGCGAATCAGGTACAAGTTCAACAACATGGGCTTCTTCCCTGGAAAACGGGTGCAGCTCTACACTGTGAGGCCGGGGAGCAAGCCAAAGCGGGTAGCCAAGGGCGAGTACGACGTCAACAATCCGAGGTGGGCTGGGGACGGCAAGTCAATCACGTTCATCTCCAACATGGAGGAGGACGCAGACACAAGCCGCGTAACGGACATTTTCAGGGTGGACGCCAAGGGCGGAAAACCAGTCAAACTCACCGATGGAAGATTCACAATCGCAAATCACAGCCACAGCCCTGATGGGTCAAGAATGGCGTTCATCGGGCACGACAAGCCAACTGAGCTGGCGGTAGACTACGATCTCTGGACAATGCCCTCGGGAGGAGAGCCGAGGCTTGAGACGGGCGGCTTCAACAGGAGCCTGATGATGGGCATCGGGAGCGATCTCAGGGTCGGCAGCCCCAACCCCGGCGCGGCCTGGAGCAGCGACGGTGAATCGGTCTACTTCAACACCGCCGATACGCCCTACCTGAACATCTACAAGCTCAGGTTGGGCGAGAAGAGACCCGAGGTCTTGGTTACTGGCAAGACTGCCGAGGGGTTCAGTGTCGCGGATGATGGAAAGATAGCGTTCGTAGCCATGAACGCCACGTCGCCAACTGAGCTGTTCCTCCATGACGGGGAAGAGAGAAAGATCAGCGGCTTCAACGACAGGGTTCTATCAGGTCTCGAATTGGTTGAGCCAGAGCACTTTACGTTCAAGAACAGGCTC
>CAYLJH010000223.1:0-3551 GCA_964383685.1 uncultured Candidatus Bathyarchaeia archaeon
GTTTTTCATACTTGCGAAAAGGGGGCTACCTGATCCTGCCGTTGAAGACTGACTCCGAGGAGATCACCCTGGAGAAGGTCGTCAACGGCAGGATCAGGTAGCCCCCTTTTCGCAAGTATGAAAAACCTTGCCTGCACACTCCTCTTGACAAGCTATGATCGAGGGAATCAAGCGGGTGGCGTGCATCGGCTCTGGGTTAGTTGGCCAGAGCTGGGCGGCTCTTTTCGCGGTTAACGGGTACGATGTCGTTCTGCAGGACTTGACTGAGGAGAAACTTGTGGAAGCAAAAGAGAGGACGGCGCACCACATCAACACACTTGTGGACGCGGGGCTCGCGAAAGGTGTAGACCAGGCGGTTGCCCGTTTGAGCTCAACCACCAGCCTTGAGGAAGCCCTTGACGGAGCTGATTTCGCCATCGAGTCCGTTTTCGAGAGCCTTGACGTGAAATGCCCACTCTTCGCGGAGATGGACAGGATAGCGCCCGCCAATGTGGTTTTAGCCAGTAGCACGTCGGGGTTCATGATGAGTGACATCGCGCGTGACATGGAACACCATCCTGAGAGGGCCATAGTTGCGCATCCCTGGAACCCGGTTCACCTGGTGCCGCTTGTTGAGCTGAGCCCTGGGGCAAAGACCAATCAGGGAACGGTAGACCTCACCTACAAGATTATGGAGGACATCGGGAGGGTGCCGGTGGTCCTCAAGAAGGAGGTGCTGGGGCTCATAGCCAACAGGCTGAGCGCGGTCCTATGGAGGGAGGCGTTGAACCTGGTTGACCAGGGGGTCGCATCAGTCGAGGAAGTGGACAGGGCCATCAGGGCGGGGCCGGGAATCCGCTGGGCCATAATGGGGCCATACATGACGTACCACCTCGGGGGCGGCAAGGGCGGCATCGAGTACATCATGCGGCACATCGGCGTCAAGAAGGCCGAGTGGCTTGAGACCATGGCGACGTGGACCATGCAGCCGGAGTCGGTCATCAAGAAGGCGGTTGACGGCGTCGATGAGATGGTGGGCGGGACTGAGCTGGAGGAGCTTGAGGCGAAGAGGGACGAGTACCTGATCGCGCTGAACAAGCTGCTCTGGGACGGTAAAGAGGGCGTCATCTGATACCATACTCGGATAAAGGTTAAGCATCAAAACGCCCCCGTCTAGCACATGAAGGTTCTTGCCGAGGGAGAGGGCGAGCGCCTCGCCTGGATGCACCCCGACGAGGCACGCAGATGGATGAAGGACAACAAGAAGAGGGCCCTCGTTGATAGACGCATGGATATAGGTGAAGCCGTTAGGCGGTTCACCAGTGACGGTGATTATTTTGCCATGGGCGGGTTCGGCCACATCAGGGTGAGCATGAACGCCATCTACGAGATGATCAGGCAGGAGCGCCGCAACTTCATCATGGCGGGGAAGACAAGCGTCCACGACGTTGACATCCTCATCGGCGGCGGCGTGGTTGACAGGATTGACTGCGCCTACGCCCACGGCCACGAGCTCAGGGGCCTCAGCCCGTGCGGCAGGAGGGCCACGGAGTCGGGGAGGGTCAAGATCGTTGGGGAGCTGAGCAACGCCGCGTTCCAGTGGAGGTTCAAGGCGGCGGCCATGGGGCTGCCGTGGTACCCGGCAAGGGTCATGATGGGCACTGACACGTTCAGGTACAGCTCGGCCATGATCGTGGAGGACCCGTTCACGGGGAGCCCCATCACTCTCCTGCCCGCGTGTTACCCTGATTTCGCGTTCATACACGTCCACAGGTGCGACAGGTACGGGAACTGCCAGATAGACGGGACAACCATCGAGGACGTTGACCTAGCGAGGGCGGCGAAGAGATTGATTATTACTACTGAGGAAATCGTTGACGACGAGGTCATCACGTCTGAGCCGGGTCGCACGGTGATCCCCCACTTTATAGTTGACGCCGTGGTGGAGTCCCCCAATGGGAGCCATCCGGGCAACATGCCGGGCCTCTACTACAGCGACGAGAACCATATGGCTGAGTGGCTGAGCCTCAGCAGGTCAGACGAGGGGGTCAAAGAGTACATGGACAAGTATGTGTATGGCGTCGAGGACTTTGATGAGTACCTGGGACTGATAGGGGGCGAGGAGAAGATGGAGTACCTAGCAAAGCTGGAGCGGCTTGAGGTCCCCCTTGACGCGCCGTGGTCCAGGAGGGGAAAGTAATGTCGTATAATACAACCGAGCTTATGGCCTGCGTAGCCAGCAGGGTGCTTGAGAACGGGAAATCAATCTTCGTGGGTACCGGGCTGCCCATCATAGCAACCATGCTTGCCCAGAGGCTCCACGCGCCCGACCTGCTGGTGGTCTTCGAGGCAGGGGGGATAGGCCCCAAGCTGCCGACGATACCCATCAGCGTGGGGGACAGTAGGACGTTCCACAGGGCGGTGATGGCCGCAAGCATGGACTACACCATGGGCATGGCACAGGCGGGGCTCGTTGACTACGGGTTCCTGGGTGCCGCCCAGATAGACAAGTACGGGAACCTCAACACCACGGTGATCGGTGACCACGACTCTCCAAAGGTGAGGCTGCCCGGTAGCGGCGGTGCCAACGACCTAGGTAGCCTCTGCCACCAGACAATCACGTTGATGCGGCAGGACAAGCGCAGGTTCATGGAAAAGCTGGACTATCTCACAACCCCAGGTTATCTAACGGGACCCGGCGCGAGGGAGGCAGCCGGTTTGCCGACCGAGACAGGGCCATACAGGGTCATAACCCAGCTGGGGGTCATGGGCTTTGATGATGAGACCAAGGAGATGACGCTGCTCCAGGTACACCCTGGGGTCACCGTTGATGAGGTCATAGAAAATACCGGGTTTGAACTCCTAATTGGGAATGTTAAGGAGATTGATGCCCCCACCGACGAGGAGCTGAAGCTGCTCAGGGAGGAGATCGACCCCTCCGGCATCGTCATCGGGAAGTAGCTAGTCCTTGTAGCCCTTGGGGACCGGGACTGTCTTCCACAGCTCGATGAAGTCAACTGCGAACTGGATTGATTCCTCCATTGAAGCCGCTGCCTCAGCGGGGTCAGCCTTGCGCGGGTCACTTGTCGCGTACTGGCCGTTGCGGGTGATGTCCTCCGTGTTCGGCGGCAGGCTCGCCCTGAACACCTGGCTCACAAGCTCATAGTCCTCCCTGTCGGGGTCCATGTACTCCCTCAGCTGGTCGGGTATGATGACGCCGCTCTCCCAATTCTCAAGCCGCCACATCTCCACCAGCTCGGGGAAATAGTGGAGCGCGTAAGCCGTCTCCCTGGGGCCGCTGTGGACCTCGAAATACCTGGCCATCCGGTCCTGTATCTTCTTGGCCAGCTCTGTTTTCTTGGGACCGATTGGTGTGCCGATCATCACCTTGAACTTCCTCTTGGCGATCTGGGCGGCCAGGTTCATTGTTTGTGTATTGCCGCCGTGGTGGTTGACCATGATGAACCGTTTGATGCCGTGGTGGGCAAAGCTCTCGATGGTATCAAGGAGGATGTTCAGCAGGGTATCCGCGGAGAAGGTAACTGAGCCGGGGAAGGCCATGTGGTGGGGGC
>CAYLJH010000224.1:0-3547 GCA_964383685.1 uncultured Candidatus Bathyarchaeia archaeon
CGTCCCCTTTCTCGTATGTGCCGTCAAGCATCATGTTCCAGCGCCTGAGCTGCTCCTCCGGTGGCAGCTCCCTGCACGGGCACGCCTGCTTTGCCATGTACAGCTCACGGAACTTGTCCACCGCGCAGTTGCAGACATAGGCGTTGCCCTCCGCGATGACCTTCTCGGCGTACTTGTAGTATATCTCGATCCTGTCTGACTGGATGTACGTCTCGTCCACCTTGACCCCCAGCCACTCCAGGTCTTCCATTATCTTGTCGTACATCTCAAGGATGGGCGGCTTCACCTCTGCGCTTGTGTCCTCGAACCTGAGGATAAAGTGGCCGTCGTACATCTTGGCGTACTCGTCGCAGAAGATTATAGGCTCCGCCGAGCCCAGATGCAGTGCGCCGTCCGGGTTGGGGGCGAACCTGGTCTTGACCATGGGCCACTTGTCAACGTTTTCAAGCGGAGGGAGAATCTTTTCGGCTTCCACGATCTTCTTTTTCACCAGCAGCTCGGGGTTGTTCTCCTCGACGTATGCCTGCTGCTGCTCCTGTGTCCATGAGTTTACCTCCCTGATCGTTTGCTGTATGATGGGCATCACTTCCTTGACCCTGGGCTTCAGCTCGGGATACTCGGCCAGAATCTTCCCAATGACAGATCCCGGCTGCGCCTTGCCGTCGTGCTGGGAGCCATTGTGGGCGGCGAATTTCGTTGTTGCCACCTTGATATCATCGTTTGACATTGACACTGTTAGTCTCGATGAATAGAATTGGAACCGCTATTATTCCTTTCTAATACTCGCGCTGGACGAAATAATTCACCAGATCGATGAGGTCCTGCTTGGATGTCCCGTCAGGGATGGCCTTGATGCTCTCAAAGGCGCTCGCGGTGTACTTTTCGGCCTCATCCCTCGCGTGCTGGATGGAACCGATCTCGACAAGTGTCTTGACCACGGCATCGATTTCATCCTTTGATGCACCCTCCACCCCAACCGCCTTCTTGAGCACCCTCATCTGCATCTCTTCCGCGTTTGCCAGTGCGTGGATCATGATCAGGGTCTTCTTTCCCTCCCTGATATCGCTCCCAACGGGCTTGCCCAGCTTGGACTCGTCCGCGGTGATGCCCAGGATATCGTCAACGATCTGGAAAGCCAGACCTGCGTCCCAAGCGAACCTGCCCAACGCGGCTATCTGGGACTTGGACGCCCCACCCGCGAGGGCACCCACCTCGGCGCACGCCATGAACAGGGCGCTGGTCTTGCCGCCGATCATGTGAAGATAATCCTTCTCAGTGACATCCATGGCCTGGGGGAAGCTGATGTCCAGTGCCTGACCCTCACAGAGGAGGATAATGGCGTCAGTCATCTTGCCAAGGGCCGCGACGACCTCGTCAGAGCCCATGTGTGTCGGTGCGTGGTCCAGCACCGACTGGTAGACCTTTGCGAAAAGAAGGTCACCCGCCAGGATAGCCATGGGCTCACCGAACTCCTTGTGAACTGTTGGCTTGCCCCTGCGAAGCTCGTCGTTGTCCATGACGTCGTCATGCACCAGTGTAAAGTTATGAAGAATCTCAAGGCTTGCCGCGAACGGGACCGCGTACTTTGCCAGCCCGCCAACCGCCTCGCATGACTTTATCACGAGGTACGGCCTCAGCCTCTTTCCTCCCGCAGATATGAGGTACCTGCTGGCCTCGTAGAGGCTCTCAGGCTCCCTTGACATCAGTATGTTCTGGATGAACCGGTCTACTGGCTCGGCGTTTTTCACCAGTTTCTGTTTGATATCGTCTCCGCGGGACATTGTCGAAGGATAGACCGAGTGGAACGAACTTAAATTGTTCTATACGCGGGTGACGTACTCATCGACGTCAAAGCCCCTCCGCTTGAGCCACTCGGCGGTCCTGCCAAGGATCACAACGGGCACGCCCCCGAGCTCATCTACGTTCTTCGCCCCCACAAGGAACATGACCACCTTGATCTCTCTGAGGATGTGGTCAATGTGGTCGGATAGGGCGTCCCTGCCCTCGACCGCCTTCTCAAGGAATGGCTTCGCCATGCCCCCCAGGCTGGCACCCAAGGCGATGGATTTTACGACCTCGACGCCTGTTCTCAGTCCGCCGCTGGCGATGATCTCAAGGTTTGTCCTGTTTGATGTCTCTACAACGCTTATGGCGGTGGGTATCCCCCAGTTCCATAGCGCATGGCCCAGGTACTCCATCTCCTTCTTGCCCACTTCTTTGGCGATGTGGTACTCCACGGCTGACCATGACGTCCCCCCGACGCCGCTGATTTCAAGGCCCGAAGCCCCCGCGTCCTGCATCTTCACGGCGTCCTCCCACGCGATGCCCGCACCCGTCTCCTTCATGATGAGCGGCGTTGAAATTTCACCTGATAGCTCCTTGATCTTCGCGTAGACCCCCCTGTAGTCAGTGTCGCCGTCCACCTGCACCGCCTCCTGGAGGGGGTTCATGTGAAGCGCCAGGGCGTCCGCCTCGACCATGTCAATGCATGTCTGCGCCTCCTCGGTCCCCCACCCCAGGCTGAGCTGGGGGGTGCCAACGTTAGCCATGACGAAAGTTGTCGGGGCCCTTTCCCTTACTATGCTGAATGTTGGAACGGTCTCGGGCTGGGCCACGGCTATCCTCTGGCTGCCGACGCTGATCCCTATCTGCTTCTCCTCGGCTACCTCCGCGAGGACCGCGTTGATGTCCCTCGCCTCATCAGTGCCACCCGTGATTGCGCTGATAACGAGAGGCGCGGCCAGCTTCTTTCCAAGGAAACTGGTCTCCAGCGAGACCTCGTCAAGGTCGATCTCAGGGAGCGCCCTGTGGATGAGGTGAACGTCCTTGAACCCAGTAGAAATATCTGTCTCAACCTCCTCCTCCAGGCTGATACGCAAATGGCGAAGCTTTCTCTTCTCGATCCCGCTCATGACATTATAGAGTCAGGACCGTGCCAATTACCTTTTCGCCTCTGAGCGCCGCCTTTACCCGCCCAGGCACAAGAGCGTTGACCATCAATACATCGGCACCGCCCCTGACGGCCTCGGCCGCCTCAGAGAGCTTGCCAAGCATGCCGCCGGTGACATCGGTGTGGGTAGTGTCCCCCACGTTGGCCTCGTTTCCGCTGATTGAAACCGTCTCGATGAGCCTTGCATCGGGGTTCAGCTTGGGGTTATCAGTGAAGATGCCGTCAACATCGGAGCCGAAGATAACCCTGCCAGCCCCAAGGTCGTTGGACAGCTTTGCTATCAGCTGGTCACCTGAAAGGATGGCAAAGGATTGATCAGAGTCCAGTACCGCGTCGCCGTAGAGAACGGGCACCATACTCAGCTCAATGAATTTCTTGACCAGCCCCGTGTCCAGCTCGTTAAGCCTCCTGCCGTCCGTCCGCAGCATCGAGGAAGGGCTAATAGCGAAGGCAGGGACGCCCGCCTTTAACAGTAGGTCAACGATGACCTCGTTGAGCTTCACCATGGCCTGGTGGGTCTCGCTGAACCCGAATACCTGGCTCCTATCAACCATGCCGTCGGCTATCCCGTGTTTCTTCGCGACGGGGTGACCGAAG
>CAYLJH010000225.1:0-3525 GCA_964383685.1 uncultured Candidatus Bathyarchaeia archaeon
ACGGTGTGGACGAAGATGATCCTCTTGCCGTCGGGGCTGATCCTGGGGGCGCTCACCGCCGTGATCTCGCCCAGGTCCCTGATCTCCACGCTACGCTTGTCAGCCATAATAATCATTGATAATTTGTGTTTGAAGGTTAAAAAATGGGCGCTAGAAACGCTTGCGTCGCCTTGGGTAAGGCTGGAATGGGGTCCGCGGCTCCATGCCTACCCACTCATCATCAAGGCCGACCTCGCCCAAGGTCCTCAGCAGGTCATAGGTGACCCACCTTGACGCCTGCGGCCTCGTGTACTCCCACAAGCCGTACCTGTTCCTCTGGTCAACAACGAAATCAACTAACTCTTGAACACGCGGGTCGTCAACGCTTGCCCCAGCCCTGCTGCACAGCTTCAGGATGTGGGCAAGGTCGAACCGGGCGTGGTACGTGATGAAACCCGTTGACTCTTCCACGCCCACCGTCCTCGCCACCTCGAAGCCCACGTGGTACCTCTCCCTGGTCTCCCTGCCGAGGAGCAGGTCCAGCGCCCTCCTTGACTCGTCGCCCCTCGCCCTCCCAGGGTTCAGGCTGAGGCATGTCAGCGCCGCCGTGGTGTTGCTCCTGCACCCCCAGCGGCTGTGTGGCATCCGCCTGTACCCCGCGACGTAGCCTTTGACGCCGTTTGCGATACCCGTGGGCCAGGCCCCGTCGTCAAGCCTCTGGTCGATGAGCCAGTCGTAGGCCGCCTCAGCCATTGGGTCCATGCCGTGGCCCGTTGCCGCGATGCCCCTCAACGGCAGGCTCGTCTGCAGGCTCATGGTGTCATAGTTGTCCTGGCCGTCGGCGTCCGTCCTGTAGTTGCCCAAGGGCCACGAGCCATCCCTATCCTGGGCGCTGAACAGGTACTCGACCCCCCGTTTGATCGCCTCGTGGTCTGGGTCCAGTTCCAGGTAGCCCAGCCTGGTCAGTGCCTGCGATGTTGTCTGGACTTTTCCCTGGGGCGCGTTACCCGTGATACCCGTTGCGTCCCATGAGCCATCTGGCCTCTGTAGCTTGACGATTCCCCTCACGAGGGGGTCGTTCAGTCTATGACCCCTCAGCTCCTCTGCCTCATCCGAGTCAAGGAGGTGCCTGTGGACCAGGTACCTGAGACTGATTGACCTGTCAGTGAGCAGCAGCGGGATCATCTCTTTTTCATCTCCTTCGCTATGTATGGTGCCGTTGGCGTATCCCTGATCTCCCCCGTCGTGCCCTCCGCTATCACCCTTCCCCCCTCGGGTCCACCTTCCGGCCCCAGCTCTATCACCCAGTCGCATGATGCAAGCACGCCGGGGTGGTGTTCCACAACGATTACGGTGTTTCCCCCGTCAACGAGCCTGTGGAGTACGCCCTTGAGGCGCTCAACGTCCTCCATGTGCTGGCCCAGGGTGGGCTCGTCCAGGATGTACAGGGTCTCGCCCTTTCTCCTCCTGGACAGCTCCTTGGCTATCTTGAGCCTCTGTGCCTCGCCTCCCGAGAGGCTGAAACCCGGCTGGTGAAGGACGAGGTACCCCAGTCCCACATCCAGTGCCGCCTTCAACGGCGTCGCCACCTTCTCGTGTCCAGTGAACAGGTCGTGTATCTCCTCCAAGGTCAGGCCGTTGAGCTGGGGCAGGCTGTAACCGTTCAACTTGACCTTCCACGATTCGGGCCCGAACCCCGTGCCTCTGCACGTCTCGCACTCGGCGTGGATGTCCGGCAGGAACTCCATCTCGGTGCGTATCGAGCCCCTTCCCTTGCATACCGTGCAGCGCCTGGTCAATGACTTCACGTCAAGGCCCTTTGCCATCGCCTCCGCTGACTCGGCGTAGACCTTTGCCAACTGCTTGTCCAATCCAAGGAACTTTGACGGGCTCTGGATTCCCCTCTTTGTCTGGTCGATGATGAGTGTGCTCCCCGGCGTGTTCTCTATTGACTCGTGTGCGCCGGGGTCAAGAGGCTCCCTTGCAACGCTGGTGGTCTGTTTGACCGGGTTCAATGCCCTGCCCAAGGTATCGATGATGAGTGTGCTCTTGCCGCTCCCCGAGACGCCGCATACGCCTGTCAGGACGCCCCTCGGTATCCTCACGGGGTCGCCCCTGAGGTTGTTCTCCACCGCCCCTTTGATTGTCATCCACCCTGACGGGGTTCGTGGCTCCCTAGCTTCAATAGCACGCCCCCTGAGCCACTTGCCCGTGACCGAGCCAGATTCAATGATAGAGCTAGGCGGCCCCTGAGCCGTTATTATACCACCGTTCACGCCAGCCCCAGGCCCCATGTCGATGATGTGGTTGGCCTTCTCGATGATCTCCATGTCGTGCTCCACCAGGATCACCGTGTTGCCCTCGTCCCTGAGCTCGGCGAGTGCCCCGAAGAGCGCGTTGACCTCCCTTGGGTGGAGCCCCCTCGTTGGCTCGTCAAGCAGGACCGTGAGGCTTGTCAAGCCGCTGCCCAGCAGCCCAGCCGGCTTGATCCTCTGGGCCTCGCCGGCGCTGAGGGTGGCTGACACCCTGTTGAGGCTGATGTAGCCCAGGCCCACCTGCATGAGGAACCTGAGGCGCTTTCTGACTGTGTTCAGGTTTATGTTCGCCGGGTGCCCATCAGGTGCATTGATTGACTCTGTAACCTGCACCAGCTTCTTGAGTGGCATCAATCCCAGCTCGTGTATGTTGTGCCCCGAGAGCTTGACCGCAAGGTACTCGTGCCTGATCCTGGCACCGTTGCATGCTGGGCAGACCTCTGTGTCCGTGTAGGTGCCCCCCACATCCCAGTCACGTATCCAGCCGTAGATGCCGGGGAAGTCGACGGTGCGCGTGTGGGTCCTGCCCTTGGGGTTTGTGAATGTAACCTCGATGGGCTCGGGGTCGCCGGTGTAGAACATCTGGCGTACCTCGGCTGGCACCTCCTCCCACGGCGTCTCTGATGGGTCGAACCCATGCCTCGCCGAGAACGCCTGAACCACGTCGTAGCCGCCGTTCCCTGGTTTGCACAGGTAACCCTGCGGGAAGAAGCCGGGGCTGTACATTGCGCCCTTGCAGAGGGGTAGCCTCGGCTCGATGATGAACTTGTCTGGGTTTGGCTTCTGGAGTGAGCCGATGCCGTTGCAAGTGGTGCACGCCGCGGCGTAGGTGGAGGGGTTGAACCTCCTGGGGGACGCTATCAGGGCGGTTGAGCCGCAGCTGGGGCAGGTCCACTCTGTCCCCCTGGTCATCTCGTGCCCACATTCGGTGCAGTTCCTTGTCCCGATTGAGGAGAAGAGGGCGGCCAGGTTGAACTCGATCTCGGTGACGGTGCCCACCGTTGACCTCCTGCTGTAAAGCCTCCTCTCGGGGGTGATCGTGACCGTGACGCCGAGCCCCGAGACCTCGTCCACAGGTGCCTCAGGGCCCTCCTTTGTGCCCTGCCTCTCGTACATGGAAAGGGTCTCAAGGTACCGCCTCCTGGACTCTGCCTCAAGGGTATCAGTCACCAGGCTGCTCTTGCCGCTGCCCGATACGCCGGTTACCACCGTTATCTTGCCCTTGGGGAAC
>CAYLJH010000226.1:0-2513 GCA_964383685.1 uncultured Candidatus Bathyarchaeia archaeon
GATCTCATCGGCCCCCGCGTCAACCACCTTTACTCCACCTTCGATGGAGTTGATAGGAGCCATGATCTTTGGGTAGCCGCCCAAGTCTGCGTCGGGGTTAGGAGACTGCATTTGAATTTCCGTAGATGACTCATCAAAGAAGAATTTAAGATTATTTAAGCCGGAAAATCCCTAAAATTCGCGTCCATAAGCTTAAATCCCGTTAAAATCCCTCAGAAATTATTATGGACGCCAGCACGCCCAGGGCAGTCATACCAAAGATTCTCGCCCCAATCAGAGCTTACACTGGCGCGGTCAAGGTGATACAGGCCGGTGCGGACGAGATCTACTGTGGCGTCAGGACACCGGGTCTTGAGGAGTTTGAGCTCTACCGGGGGGCATCCACCGATATCCCCACCTACGAGGAGTTCAGAAAGATCACGGAGTACGCCCACAGCCACGGCGTCGAGGTCTTCGTGACCATCAACCAACCGTTTATCATAGACTCCATGGAGCGTACTATGGCTAAGCACATACGGGCAGTAGTTGACGGGGGCGCGGACAGCCTGATAGTGGGCGACCTCGGTATGCTACAGCTGGTGAAGGAGGTCGCGGGTGACGTAAAGCTCTGCGCTAGCACCTATCTATCGGCCATGAACAGGGAAGCGGTGGATTTCCTGAGCAAGGCCGGTTTTTCACGGGTTGTCCTTGAGAGGCACGTGCCTTTTGACCAGATCGCGGAGATAACAAGGGACAGCGATGTCGAGGTGGAGATATTCCTCCACGGATCAGGCTGCTCCAACATAAACGTGAACTGCTATTTCTACCACTTCAAGTTCCCGGCCATGGACAAAGGCTACCTCACCATCGACGGGGTCAAGTTTCCCTGCTCCCTCCCCTACGAGGTCAGCGACAGGGACGGCGATAAGGCTAAACTTGGAACATTTCCCATCCTCGATGCGTACACGTTCTGCTCCCTCTGCAAGCTCCCTGAACTGGTGGAGGCGGGCGTTTACGGCCTGAAGATTGAAGGTCGGGGCATCAACGAGGAGTACCAGGAATCAACCACTAGGCTGTACAGGGAGTGCCTAGACATGTTACAGCGGGGCGAGGAGGGGCAGTTCCATGAAAAGCTCAGGGGAATCAAGGACTCTTTCGTTCCTCTACCGCAAACACTTCCATTAACTAACCTCCAGGAGCTCTGCTGCGAGCAGGAGCGATGCTACTACTCCCCCACATTCCACGCCCCCTACAAGCGGAAGCTGACATGGCAGACGTGGACAAAACTCCAATGCAAACTCATAGTGGTCCAGCCATGAAGTTCACGGTACACACTGAGTCCCTGGGGCACCTCATGGAGGCGCTGGAAAGCTGGTGCGACGGCATACGCTTTGGTGCGGAGTTCTGTGAGTGGAAGATACCGAGCCTGAGAGCACTGAAGGAGGCACACGAGTCAGTGCGGGACTCGGGGAAGGCATTCACCTACGTGACGCCCATCCTCACCAATGCGGGAGCCAATAAAATCAGGGATCAACTCGACTATCTCAGAGGCTTGGAGGACATCGAGGTGGTAATTGGGGATATAGGGGCACTCAACATGCTCCAGGGACATGACCTTCATCTGCGCCTGGGCAGGCCCAGGGTATACATCCCAGCCAGGAGCCCGTGGGACCAGATAACCCGGCTGCCAGACCCCTCCTTCTTCGCGAGACGAAAAGTCGAGAAGATATTCTACCAGACCAGCCTCAACTATGGCAGGGCGCTGGAATACTACAGGAGCTTGGGCGTCGAGGGCGCGGATGTTGACTGGATACCAAAGAGTTTTCCACATCTGAAGAAGGTAACAAAAAAGGGTTTCAGGCTCGCAATGAACACGTATGCCGTGCCGGTCTCGGTGACCTTGAGGTGCCACATGGCAAGATTCATCGGGGAGACCGAGCCCGCACGCTGCAGCATCCCCTGCTCGGACAGCGCCTACGATATCAAGCAGCCCGAACTTGGCAAGAGCTTTGTTCTCCACGGCAACGTGGTCTACCGCCTCGTGGATCACCAGAGGAACGATGTCAAGAAGCTGAGAAAGAATGGCGTGGAGGAGATTGTAATCCCCATGGGGTCTGTCTCGAAAATATCAACGGCAGAGGAGATTGATGACGCAATCACAAAGCTGTCGAGTGGGGTTTGACCCTATCAACATCGGCTCTTTTTATCGACAGGAAACCGTGGAGTAGCTCGGCCTCAAATCTGTGTATCTTGCTGTCCCTGAACGTGTACGAGCCGTGGATTGGAAGCCACCCCCTCTGGCTCTGCGCCGTCAGGAAGGCCACCAGGTAGTCGTGCATGGCCGTTTGGTCGCTGACTTCGAGGGAGTTCTCCTTGAATGACATGAACGGGAATAGCTCGTACAGCTCCCCCGCCCAGGTCAGTATTTTTTCCTTTCCCTCGAACTTGTAGGGACCCCAAGAGACTGAGGCATCCTCTGCCATCTTTTCTAAATCTTGAATATAAAATTCGCCTTGTTTTTCTCGTTTAGTTGT
>CAYLJH010000226.1:2523-3520 GCA_964383685.1 uncultured Candidatus Bathyarchaeia archaeon
AAGAGACGGATGCATCCTCTGCCATCAAATCCCGAATCTTATCCAAGTTCCTTGAGGCAAGGGCTTGACAGAATCCGTAAACGCGCTCCCTGATCTCCATCTCAGATAAGGCCGATTCGCTCATACATTTCTACCGTCCAGACAACTATTAATATTTTATTTTGCCTAATCAAGTCCGAGCTTGGTCATCAGGCGCTCCCACCAGCTCTGTCGTCCCATGAGTTTTCTCCGCTCTTTCTGCGCCTTTCGCTGAGATTTTATCATCTTGTGCCGGAGCTCCTTCACCTTTTTGAGTTCAGCCACCCGCTCAAGGATTTTCTCCGCGTTAAGCTGGTAGTTAAAGCCCAGCATGTTAACAAAATCCGCGCCTGACCTGTTGAAGAAGGTTACAGCTAGCGGGTAAGACATCATGAACCCGAGCTCACCGACGATATCACCGAATGGGGCGGTGCCCTCAAGGGCGATCTGGGCGAAGTCCTCCATATCGTGATTTACTATGTACTGAGCCGCTTCCTCAATTAGCATAGCCTCACGCTCGGGTGTCATTTCGTCAATCATTTTTGGGCGCATTCCTCTTATAGCTTGATAATTATAAGATTTGGGTGCCTATATAGTTCTACGTTCATCGAGTTGCTGGCAAAGCGACAGGTAAGATGAGGGAAAGACCATAGGACCCTGACCTAACAAATTTTTACAAATTGCTGTACTTTATACTTATTTAATTATAGCTATAAAGAGATGAAAAACACCTAAAGTTTATTTAATTACCTATTTGAATAAATTGACTGAGTGTATAATTAAATGAACGCTGGAAAAGAAGTCAGAATGAAGCACATCTTCAGAGACGATGGCAAGGCCGTCATAGTAGCAATGGATCATAGCATGGGCGGAAAAGTCCTCGGTTTGGAGGACTACCTCGGCATGGTCAAGAAAGTAGCAGCGGGTGGCGCAGATGCCATCCTAATCGGTTACGGTAACCTGTTGACCCTAGCCAAGG
>CAYLJH010000227.1:0-3495 GCA_964383685.1 uncultured Candidatus Bathyarchaeia archaeon
TGATTCGTCCCCCTAGGATTCCTGCCAAGTGCGGCTAAAATCTTGAGGTTTTCGAATGTCATTGTCATGTTGATTCAGTTCAACCCGCAGGTTATCCCGGTTTTTAAGATGTTAAAAAAGGATGGATTGGCATGAGCTAATATTCTGGTGGGCCACCGCCGCCACCTGGAGGATCCCATTTGAAATCCGCCGAGGCAGTCATGTCTCCCGAATTAGCCGATACTGTGACGTAGTACATTCCTTTTACAGATGCAAAGTCGTAGAACGTCGCATCATAGGTTATGAGAGTGTTCCCGTTGTCTGATGCCTCATATTCCAGGCTTATATACTGAGTTTCTTGATTTCCGTCTGGCCCTACCAACTCGATTTGGAGGTCTACATTTATTGTATACTCCGTGGAGGCGATGATGATGTTCCCCGTGACCGCTATGTCATTCTTGACAGGGTCGCCATCGGCGTTTACTGCCTTGGCGTGAACGTTCATGTTAAAATCATCAGATATAGCGTAGATCGGTACTACTACCGTCGCCATCAATACAAGTAGTAAGACCAGTGAGATTCCAGTTTTTCGATTCATTTACAATCAAGTTAGTTTACATCGTTATTGAGTATTTATAATTTATGCGAAAACTGCAATTAAAATCAATAAATCACCCCTATTTCTTCATTTTATTGCATTACTCTGCAATATTTCTATATTATTTGAGTTTTATTTGAAATTTATACACTCATCGAATTGTTACGTGTTTTTCTATGGCATTAAAACGCTTCCAATCTCATGAAGGGAAATACTTTCAGGCTAGCCTTAAACACGATTTTCCATAACGTAAATCAGAACAATCGTTAGGTGATTGGAAAATGGTCCCGCCCGCAGGAGTTGAACCTGCAACCCTCCGGTGTCTGCTCATGGTCTGATTGCCACTGCCCCTCGGGGCGATGACTACAGCCGGATGCTCTGCCATTGAGCTAGGGCGGGCGGGACAACTCCAATGGATACTTTCCATTAATTTAAGCGATTTGGTCAAGTCTTTCTGCCCATTTCTAATATAGGTTAAAAGTATCAATCTAAATGTAGATTCAGACTTCCATAAATGATAACCCCCACCCGTGCATATTGAGTACGGTTGGTCAGTGATGGACATCGATGCCAGGAAGATAGGGGTCAGGGACATAATCACCATAGACATGAGTAGATCAGTCAGGTCAGCATCGAGCTTGATGCGCTACTTCAAAGTGGACAGCCTGCTTGTCACAGACGGCCCCCACCCCGTCGGCATCGTCACCAGGGGAGATATTGAGAGGAGGAAGACCGATCTGGACATGGTGGATATAGGCGAGATAATGTCGGAGCCACTCATCTGGACAAGGTACAACACGACCCTCACGGAGGTGGCGGAGACAATGGAGCTTGAGATGATCAGGAGGCTCCCAATCTTCGGGAACCTGTCAAGCGGCCCAATCATGCTCGGGATGTACGACCACGCGAAAGCACCTGAGCCTAAAGCTTTAGAGCCAGGTCAGGACTAGGTCCCTGCGTATTTATTGCCTGGGGGAATACCCGGCGACGCGAAAAGCGAGTAAAATGCCTCAATGAATGGCCGCTGTATCAGGCCGTGCTCGGTTATGAAACCGTCTATGAACTTTGCAGGGGTCACATCGAAAGCCGGGTTCCTGGCGTTTGTCCCCACCCCAGCTATACTGATGATGGTGGGCTCCCCTGCATCGTTGAGCCCCCACATCTTTGTTACCTCCTCCGGGTCCCTCTCCTCGATCTCGATATCATCGCCTGTCTTGGTCTGTAGGTCAATGGTCATCCCAGGCGCGGCAACCCAGAACGGTATCTTGTTCTCGAAAGCAACCACGGCCTTCTCGTACGTGCCTATCTTGTTGGCGGTGTCGCCGTTTGCCGCTATCCTGTCGGCTCCCACTATGACCATATCCACCTCGCCCCGCTGCATGTAGTAGCCCGCGGCGTTGTCGGCTATCAGCGCGTAGGGGATTCCCTCCTGCTCCAGCTCCCACGCCGTGATCCTCGCACCCTGACCCCTGGGCCTGGTCTCGTCAACCCACACGAAGACATCCTTGCCGTCCCAGTGGGCCTGCCTGATGGGGGCCAGCGCCGTGCCCAGGCCGATATACGCCAGCGCCCCTGCGTTGCAGTGGGTGAGGATCTTGAAGCCGTCCTTGATGAGCTTGGCACCGGCCTTGGCGATCTCCTCGGTGGCCTTGATATCGTCCTTCAGGATGTGCTCGGCCGCCTTGACGATGTTCTCGACCTTGATTGATACCTTTCCCCAATCAGCCGCCTCAAGGCACTTGTCCACCGCCTTGAACAGGTTGGCCGCTGTGGGACGTGTGGCGCGTATAGTATCCGCGGCATCGTTGAGGTACGCCATGAACTCCTTGTCGGGTAAATCAGCGGCCTCAAGTGCCGCCTGCGCCATGCCGAACCCTGCCGCGCATCCGATGCTCCCCGCCCCTCGGGTGACCATGACCTTGATGGCCCAAGCCGTCTCCTTGTGGTCCTTTAAATCGATGATCTCGAAGCTGTGGGGTAGCTTCCTCTGGTCCACCATCTTGACCACGCCCCCCTCGCGCCAGACGGCGAGGTAATCCTTCTCCACTCCGTCAACCTTGACCTTCATGGGAAAACAAGGTGATGCACCCCCATTTATTGTCTACTCAAAAGGGGCGGGACACGGTTTGATTAACGGGATTTTAAGCCCTTTACCGCGCCCTCGATCATGTTGTGGAAAGCCCTGATTGATGCACCATCGGGGTCGCCCTCAGTGGGCATGCTGGCGACGCCCAGGCATGCCACGTTGGGGTAGCCGCACATCACCTCAAGGCAATCAGCCAGCTCCTCGCTGGTGAAGCCGTTGGGCTCGGGCGTTGTGTGTCCTGGCATCTCACCTGGGTTCAGCACATCGGTGTCGATGTGGATGTAGATGAGGTCCGTGACCCTTGACAGCCTGTCCATCTGCTCCCTGATCGCGCTGGACATGGTCTTGACATCCTCGACGGTGATGTACTCGACGTCGCTGCTGTCCAGTATCTCGTACTCAAGGGAGTCCACCTCACGCACGCCCACGTAGGTGACGTACCTTGTGGGGAGCGGCACCTCAAGCCCCGCCTGCCTCCTGAGCCTGTGGAAACACAGCCCGATAGATGAAGCCACCGGCATGCCGCCCATCAGGCCGCTTCGTGTGGTTTCTGGTGTGTTGATATCGGCGTGGGCATCGAAATAGATGAGCCCAACCCGCAACGGCTGGCCATCACCCGACCTCTGGACGCCGCCGAGGACCCCCATTAGGCCGATGCAGTTGGATATCAAAGCGAGGCTGACCTCGCCACGCCTGATCTGGGAGGAGACGATCTCGGACATGTGGCCGCTGGCGAGGCCCAGCCTGTAGATTGTGCCGTACTCCTTCTCGTCAGCCTCGGTCAGCCTCGCGGTCCTTGTCTCGGTGACCTCTACGCCCATCTCGTCCAGTA
>CAYLJH010000228.1:0-3427 GCA_964383685.1 uncultured Candidatus Bathyarchaeia archaeon
ACAAGTTGTGGTATTTCAACTCAATATTCAACACAAGTTGAAGTATCCCATGCGGGACTCGTGCTCAAGAAAAATCGCTATCAAGCCCGATAACAGTAATGCATTAAACGACGGGATTGTCGGGCCTGCCACCCTTGATGGTCTTGAGGACTCCCTCGGCCACCTGTACCGCCATCCGTATCATACCTGCCACGTTCGACGCTGAGAGGTGTGGCGTAAGTATCACATTGTCCATTGAGCAAAGAGGGCTGTCGGTGCCAAGGGGCTCGTTCTCAAAGACATCCAGCGCGGCCGCCTTGACCTTTCCGCTCTGAAGAGCCTTGATCAGCGCCTCCTCGTCTATTATCTTACCCCTTGCCGTGTTGACTATGTAGACGCCGTCCCTCATGGACTCGATTCTACCCGCGTCTATGATCTTCCTTGTCTCTGGGGTTGCGGGGATGTGGAGGCTGATTAGCTCGCTCTCCCTGAGCAGGTCGTCCAGTTCCATCCACCTGAACCCGAGCTCCTCCTCAAGGCCGGGCTTCCTTGTCCTGCTCCAGTAAGATATCTTGGCACCAAACGCCTGCATCCTGACAGCGGTCGCCTTCCCTATCCTGCCCATGCCGATGATTCCCACTTTCATGCCATCCAGCTCAACGCCGATTAGGCCGCTGTACTTGCGCTTCCACTGGCCAGCCCTGACCGCCTTGTCCGAGCTAACGACGTTCCTGAGGAGGGCGAGGGTGGTAGCCATCGCCATCTCCGCCACCGTGACGGTAACCGCATCAGGCGTGTTGCATACAACTTTACCCAGCTCCTTGGCTGCGACTAGATCAACGTGGTCGCACCCGATACCGTGGACGCCCACAACCTTGAGCCTCGGGCTTGACTTCATAAGCTCCCAGGTAATCGCAATGCTTCCACGGGTGATCAACCCATCAGCGTCGGCTATGAGCCCCGCGAGTGTCTCCCCTGTGCTTCCTGGTGGTAGTTCGATGACGTTGACTCCTCTATCATTGAGGTACACGACCCCAGCCGGGTTGATGACCTCTGTAACAATGACTGTGATATCGGACATACGGGAAAATAGGCGCGTGAAAAGGTTAAGGTTTGAGGTGGGGGTTGGGCCTGCGCCTGCCCCTCCTCCTCCCCTTCTGGTGCGGTGCCTTTGCCCTCCTCATGATCTTGGAAAGCTGGTCAGTGAGCCCGTCAAAGGTCTCCATGAGTCCCCAGTCCTCGTTCTCGACGTTGTAGCTGTCCGTCGGGCCCATGGCGCGGGCGGTGATGCTGTACCTTATCCTCTCGCCGCTGGTCTGCTGCCTCTTGATGCGGACGCTGACCTCGGTTATGGTGTGCATCCTTGAGCTCCTCTCCACCACACGCCTGATCTTGTCCTCGACGACTGACCTCTCGAAGAAGTTCTCGTCCTCGATGCCCACGATGTAGACCGGCAGCTCCGCCGTCGGCATCAGCGCGTGGATGAGCTTCAGCAGCTCCATCTCGGTGATGATGCCGTGGACACTGTTGCTCTCGTCAACCACGATGGCTGCCTTCTCGCCGCTGGAGATCAACCCCCTGATGACATCCATGACAGAATCCGTTGTATGAATGGTAAACGGGTGCCTGTTCATCACCCCGCTGGCCTTGCCTGGGAACCTCGTCACCTTCTGCCCGGACCTGTCCCCACGTGTGGTCTTGCTTGCCGTGGTGACGAACGTGTGGACGATCTCCTCGGCCGTGATCATGCCCGCAAGCTTCCCGTCCTTTGTCACCGGGATGAAGCTGTAGTTCTTGTCCATCATGGTGCGCCTGATCTGGGAGATGGGAGACTCCGCGTCCATTGTGAGTACCGGTGTAGTCATAATTGACTTGACGGAGACGTTCTTGAGCTCCTCGACATCAGCGAGGGCGTCTATTATATCCTGCTGGCTAACCAGATGCACCTCCTTGCCGTCCACGAGCGGGACTGCCGATACACCGTTCCCAAGGATCAGGTCAGTGGCCTCCAACACGGATGTTGACGATGTTATGTACCCGACCTGTTTCCATATACTCTCAATCTTGGTTCTTTCAGGCTGATCGACACCCAGCAGGTCCCGCACAGCCACGATACCGTACCTATCACCCTCAGCAGCCACGGCCTCGGTGCGTCCAGTGTCCTTGAGGACCCCCAGCACCTTGCTGACCGTGTCCCCAGGGGCGAAGACGCTCGCAGAGCCCGCTGGCAGTGAGGAAATTTCAGTTAGAGCTAGTTCTTCCAGTGTTTTGGTCAAACTCAGAAACCCATTCTATCAGAGGAGATTGACTGATATATAGCTTGCACATCGTGGGTGAGTATCTTTAAATCGGATCGGGGAACCGTACCAAGAGTCCCATGTGCACTTTTATCATGCTATACAAGCTCCTCAAGGACTATCCCGTCGTCGCCCTCCACAACAGGTACCTTGGTCTTGACACTAGGGAGGAACCGCCCAGAAGCTGGGGGGACGGGGTTTACGCGCCCTATGACTTCTCATCAAACGGTACATGGATCGGGATAAACCGGGACGGGCTCCTGATGGCAATCACGAACCAGGAGACCCAGACCATCGCAAAGCCGAGCCGGAGCCGGGGGTTACTGGCTGTCGATGTCCTCAGGGAGTGTTCATCCTCCAAAGAGGCGAGGGAATACCTCAACGACGGCTCAATCAGGGACCAGTACAGGACCGGGAACTTTATCTTAGCCGATTCAGACTCCGCGTACCATGTTCTCTGGGACGCCATCACAATGACGAGGGAGATCAAGCCAGGCCCCTATGCCCTGGGCGTCATAACGAGGTACCCTGGGCTGGAGATCACTGGCCGGGCAAGTGAGATATGGCAGAGCAGCGAGAGCAGGAGGCTCAGGGCGTACCGGCTTCTGGCTCAGTTCAAGCCATCGGGAATAGATGACGCGGTATCAAAGCTGATGGAGGTATCAGGGGACCACGAGTACGGCAAGACCACCGGATCCATCTGCTGGCACAGCGAGCAGTTCAGGCAGACCAGCAGCACAATCATGGCCCCCGGCCCTAACCCGAGGGTCCTGTACTGCACCGGGAACCACTGCGAGAACGATTTCGTCGAGCAACCAGTATCGTTCTAGGATGGTGTTTTATCCTCACCCTGCGGGGTAATGTATCATGGAATCCAAGATGATTATGTCCCCCGAGCTATCGGGCTCGGTTCGGTCCTACATACTCGACGAGAGCCTTGACGTCGGCGAGGACCTGGGCGTCCACAAGTACCCCGAGGAGAGGCTCTACTACTTCACCGACGGCAGGGGCCTCATGAGCATCTACGAGGAGTTCCCGAGGGGCGACGTCTACGAGATCAGGCAGGACACCGCCGTCTTCCTCACCCCCGCGCGCGCCTACCTTTGTTTCTCGGCCTACACTGACTGAGTCTTCCTCAGTCTGGATAGCCT
>CAYLJH010000229.1:0-3424 GCA_964383685.1 uncultured Candidatus Bathyarchaeia archaeon
CGCGAGGGACCTTGTGGAAGCATACAGCAAATAACTCCATCTTTTTTCTAACTACTCGATATAAAAGAATAGATCAGACGATAAAAAAACGGAAGACCGCTTCAATCCATTTGAGCAGCCGCAAATTCTTTGGTTTCGTTGCCTTCCATTACAGGTTCAGTATCTTCCTCGCCTTGTCCGGCGTGGCAACATCGATGTTAAGCGCCTCTGCGATAGTTACCACCCTCTCCACCAGCTGGGCGTTGCTCTTCAACAGCTCACCCCGTTTCAGGTAGATGTTGTCCTCCATGCCAACCCTGACGTGACCCTCAAGGGTCATTGCCAGCGCACCAAGGGGCAGCTCGGTTCGGCCCAGTGAGCACACGCTCCAAGTCCACTCCTTAGGGAGTTCCTCCACACAGTAGAGAAGCGTCTTAGGGTTAGGCGAGAAACCGGTTCTGCCCACCATGACGAACTGGAGGTGGACCGGCTGGACAAATACGCCTTCATTTGATAGCATCTTGGCGGTGTTGATCATGCCCGTGTCGTAGACCTCAAGCTCCGGTTTCACGCCGTGGTCCTTCATGTACCCGGCCCAGCGCCTGATGCGTGGAACATCGTTCATGAAGACGCCCTCGTAGGGGGGGGGTCCACAGGTTGACTGTGCCCACGTTCATTGACATCATCTCGTGGCCGAAAGAACACCGCTCCTCGATGTTCTTGTCAAGGGCCTCGTCGTTGACCCGCCTCCCTCCTCCGGTGGTGACGTTACAGATGAGGTTGGTCTTGCTCTGAATCTGCTCGACGTACTCGCGGAGAACCGGGTTGGGGACTGGGTGCGGTTTACCGGTCTCAGGCTCCTTTGCGTGGAGGTGTACGATGCTTGCACCGGCCTCCCAGCATTTCACCGCTTCATCCGTGATCTCCTGGACTGTGGTGGGGACGTAGGGCGTCATCTCCCTGCTCACTGGCTCGCCGCCGGTGATCGCGGCCGTGATGATTAACTTGAACATGGTTAATGATGAGGGCAAGTTGATAATATAATCAACCCTAAAAAACGGGTTAGAGATGAGGCTATATTGTCCAGTCAAGGAGCAGGTGGTCGCCCTTGAGCTTCTGGATCTCGGTGATGTCCTGGGTGACCTCGATTGTCCCCTTGTAGTTGCCGTCATCATCGAACATGGGGTAGTACCTGATGTGGATCTTCTTGTCTCCCATGTTTATCCAGAACTCGGCCTCGTCCTTCTCCCCGTTTTTGAAGGAGTGCAGGATGTTCTCCACTATGTGTACGCTTGTCGGTGGGTGGCACCGCTTGACCTCCCTGCCTATGATGCCTGAGCTCCGTGGGAACACCCTGTGCTTGCCCGCCGAGTAGAAGGCAACCCTGTCGTTCTCATCGACATAGGTGATGTCCACCGGCAGGGCCTTCAGCATGAGGTTCACCTGCTCGGGGGTCAACGCCCCTGTGTCAAGCGCAACGGTGCCCATCACGGCAGCGCCGATGACCTTCTCCTGATCCTCGGGGATATCCGGTGTCCATTCCACCATGGGCTCGATCCATGAGTAGCCTATCTCGGCCTCACCGTCCCTCACATCAAGCCAGTCCCTGTCAGTCAGGGTCTCAAGGCTCATGGGGTACAGGATGTGCTCCTCCTTGTAGATCATGTCCCTGATGGTGATGACGACCTCGTTCAGTGATGTGACGGCCTTGGGGTTCCCATCAGCCAGCTCACCCCGAGCGATCTTTATAGCCGTCCTCACGTCATCGTGGAGGGCCCACATCACCGAGCTGGGCCCCGTGACCTGATGTGACTCCAGCTTCGGGAAGAGCTGGTTCTCCTTGCGGACGTAGTGGTTCTCAATGAGGGCGAGCTTCTCCAGCAGAGTAGAAAGCCTCTCACCATGCCTGACCATATCGGCCTTTGTCGCTATCCCCGGTATCTCGCAGAGAACCTTCTCGATGTCATCCATGATGTTCTCAGAGGCACGGTTCTCGACCATGAACGTGTGGACTGGGTGACCAGCGGGCGGCCTGGGGATGTCCTTGCCGTCCAATGCGTGCTTGAATACCTGGACGTGGACATCGCAGAGCCGCTTGACCTCGGACTCGGGCAACCCCTCGTCGATAAGTAGCTGCTCGATCTCGGCTATCTCGGTGGCGCTGACGTCCACCAAGAGGTCAGCGAACCGCTTCCTGAGAATATCCATCTCGACCCCGGCGTGGATGTCCATGATGATACTCTTCAGTACCTCCTTGCGCTCCTGTTTTATGTCGCCCCCTTCCCGCTTCTTGATCTCAGCCTGGAAGATACCGATTAACTCATCGACCTCAAAACCGCCGCCTCCAGCCGCCATCTCGATGGTGGCGAATGCAAACATCTTTTCCCTGTGAGCAGGGTCCTGTAGCTTTTTGAAATGGGGCGCGATTGTTGGGAGGAAATCAATAATCCACGGGTACTTGTCGTAAATCTCTTTGATCCTTGTGTTAGCCTTGAGCTCCAATGAAAATCACTATTAAAAACTAGGGGAGGGAGTTTAAAAACTGTACCCGGTTAGACCTTGGCACCGATCATCAACAGGATGACAAGTTTATTCGAGTTGTTGACAAAACCATGTGGCACATTGACTGGCAGGAAGATCGAGTCCCCAGCCTTGACATTTGCCTTCTCCTCACCGATCTGAATGACCCCTTCTCCTTGGAGTACGAAGTAGACCTGCTCCTGGTCCTCGTGGACGTGCATCTCGTTCGTTGTACCTGGCTTGATGAGGACCCTTGAGAAGCCCATGAATGACCTCATGGAGTCAGGCCTGACCGCACCAAATTCGGGGAAGTCTTCAAAGAATATCTGGTAAAGGGTGTCCTCGCCGTGCTGGTCCTCAAGTGGCTTCCGTATCAGCGACGGGAGATGTGCGACATGAATCATGGATAGAATAGGGGTTGAAAGGATAACTGTGTTTAGGTCCGGATCATCACAAGCATCATCTTGAAAGCGGATACGGCCCTCAACGCGTGGGACTCGTCCGCCGGCATGATGATTGTCTCGCCCGCACCCACCTCGTAGTCCTTCCCAGATATAGTGATAACCGCTTTCCCGTCGTACACGTAAACCAGTGCATCGAAGGGGGCCGTGTGCTCGCTGAGCCCCTCTCCCTCGCTAAACGCGAAAAGGGTCACTGACCCCTTTGGCTTGTCGATAACGGTCCTGCTAACCACTGATTGTTTTTGGTAATCCACCATATCGTTGAGTTTCTCCACGTCAACCAAAACATTCACCTAACAAGATTAGACTTGGACGATTAATTAACTTGGGGTGAAGATTCAGCCTGAAACGGCTTGGAAAAATATTGATAAAGTCGCCTTGCTGATAACGCAACTTCATTTTAACATGTTTGCCGAAAACACAACATCGAAATTGGTGAAAAAGGGTGTTTTCATGAACCTTTA
>CAYLJH010000230.1:0-3414 GCA_964383685.1 uncultured Candidatus Bathyarchaeia archaeon
CGTGTGCATCTCCGGGGCAGTTGTGATCTCTATCAGCGGGATTCCCAGCCGGTCCAACCGGTACGTGATGGTGTCCCCGTCCTCGGACATCTTTCGCGCGGCGTCCTCCTCGACGGCCACCTGTTCAAGGTGGTAGGTCTTGCCTCCCACTTCTACCTCGCCTCCCAGGCTCACGACGCTGGTCCTCTGGAACCCGCCGGTGTTGCTGCCATCTACCACGGTCTTGCGCATGACCTGCACCTCGTCCACGGGGGTTCCCTTAGTCATCAAGCTGAACGTGAGGGCGATGTCCACCGCCTCCTTGTCCATAGGGCTCGGTGGCTCCTCGTCCATCTCGACGAGGCAGCTCGTCCTGTGGTCGGCCTCGTAGATGATGGTCTTTCCCTTGAGGAACTCAAACAGTGCGGCGGGGTCTATCTCGCCCAGCTCGCTCTGGGCTGGCCTGAGTTTTCGTGTGAAAGTGAAATCGTAGCCATCCTTGTTGAGCTCGGGTGGGCAGTTGCAGAACAGCTTGGTCTTCGTGGCTAACTCTTGGTGGATCTCGATACCTATGGTCAATCCGATTTTCTTATAGTCCATCAGCCCATCCTCCTCAGGTACGGTGTCCTTGGATTAAACTCGTTAACGATGTTTGTGAGCATGAGCTTATGGACATCGTCCACCTCCTCGGTCTGTCCGAGGCACCACTTGAGTTTGACATACGCGGTCTCTCCGTGCATGTCCTCCAACGGTACCGCGCCCCTGTCGATAAGTTCCCTTCCGTGGCTGTACACATTGAGGTTCACCCTGCCCCAGGTGCACTGGCTGACAACGCCCACGAAGACGCCGTCCTTTTTTGCCCTTTCAACGGCCGGCCACAAGGTCTGGTTAATCTGCCCGAGGCCGGTCGCCTCGATGATAATTCCCCGGTATCCCTCAGTGAGGAAGTACTCCAGCACCGCTGGGTTATAGTCTGGGGCGAACTTTACGAGTGCGCACTTGTCGCTGAACTTGTTGAGCAGTTTTGGCTCGGATTCCTGCCTTGGCCTAACCCTCTCGTTGAGCATCTCCACCTTGCCGTCCTTGTACCGAGCGAGGGGGAAATCGTTGACCGGCTGGAACGCGTACCTGGTGCTCGTGTGGCACTTCCTCACCTTGGTGCCCCTGAGGTAACTGATGCTCTCGTCGCTGGTGTTCTCGTGGAGCCCGATGCACACCTCAGCGAAGGGTGCGTACGCCGCCATGTAGACTCCGCCCATGAGGTTCGTGGCGTTGTCACTGCTCGGCCTGTCGCTGCTCCTCTGACTGCCCACGAATATGACGGGGCACGGCAGGTTTTGCAGTGCGAAGCTCATGGCCGCGCTGCTGTAGCCCATGGTGTCCGTGCCGTGCGTGAAAATGATGCCGTCTGCACCCGCCTTGATCTTATCGTATGCCCGTTTCGCCATCCCTGCCCAGTGCTCGCCCCCTATGTCCTCGCTGAAAACGCTGTACAGGATGTCGGCGTCAACGTCGGCAACCTCGACCAGCTCGGGTACCACCGCCAGCAGATCCCTGCTGGACATGGCTGATATTACCCCGCCTGTCACGTAGTCAACCCTTGACGCGATTGTTCCGCCTGTGCTGATGATGCTGACCTTAGGCAGTCCCTTCTTAGCCTCTGGCAGTGGTGGCTGCTTGAACTCGGGTTTTGGCGCGGTGCCGGTTTTCTTGATATTCATGGCCTCGCCGTGGGCCAACCCGATGTTGTATCCCGAGACCATCTTGATTATGAGGTGATGCTCGTCGTATGTCTCGACCCTGGGCATCAGGCTCCCCTTGTACTGCTGGTTATTGACAGATACCTCCAGCTTGTCGCCTATCTCGACCCCAGCGGCTTCGAGTGCTGTCCTGAGCTTTCCCCTGTATCCGGTAAGCCTATCATCTGTCAATGTGAATCAGAGAAGAAAGACCGCTTTTCTGCTATTAAAATATGGTTTATGGTTGATTTGCGCTGCGGGAGAGATTCGAACAATCATGGAGGTAAAGTTAGAGACCCACCCAGATTTTTTCACAGGTCTCACCTTCCGGTGGGGAAATCCCAACCGTTAGAACAGAGGAGTACTAGGAGATATAGATTCAGACTAGTTCCCGCCGATTAATCGGTGACAACAATCAGCGTAATCCAGCGGATTGGATTATCCTCGACACTGTCAGGCTTGTGAGGAAGTAGGTCTGCTCAGAGTCAAGATAGTTCTCCACCGTTTCATCGTAGAAGAGACGGGCATCGGCGGGGAACTCTCCGTCATCGACAGTCAGGACGATTGTCAACGGGATGAACGGGAGCAGGTCAAGGCTGACGGCAACATCCCCGTACGGGAAGTCAACTTTTGAGCCCCCTAGAACTTTGGCTGCCGTTTCGAGTCTCGCGGGCTCCTTGAAGCTCTCGATGATTCTACCTCGTTCGCCAAATGTGTCTCGCTTGGTGAACCGGGTTCCCCTGAACTGCCTGCTTGAGATGAGTTTGCCCGTCGGTATTTTCTCAGGGGACTCTGAGTATGCCGAAAGGACGTAGAATATGGTGTTGGTTGCCCTTCTCCCGGCGCGCTGTGATGTGTCAACGGGATTGCCGGTCAGGGTGTCCCTGATCGAGCCGGTTTTCAGTTCAAGGTTGAACCCAAGGAAATCAAGCTGGTCTCTCGCGGGAAAACCGAGGCGCCCCGGCAACGATTTGACGGCTCCCTTGCAGTATCGCCATGTCCATAGCTCAAGCGGGTTGGTGGGCATCAACAATAGGTTGGGATGCAGGCTATTAGAATAATCTGGCTAGACAAGCGCCTTCGATACGTAGACACAGTCCTTCTCGTAACCGAACCTGGCGTAGTACTGCTTCGTCCCAAGGGCGCTCATGACCACCATCCGGTCCATGTCGTATCGCTCGTGGGCTGTCTTCTCGGCCTCGCCCATGAGGCGCTCCCCCCAGCCTTTGTGCTGCCAGTCGCTGCCCTCCTGGCCCACCGGGGTCATCACGCCGTAGACGTGTAGCTCCCTGATGATGCCCGTGCTGGGCGTTATCTCGGGCCTGTGGGGGTTCTCGCCCGGCATCCTGAGCCTGATGAAACCAACCAGCGTCCCGTTCCCGTCCTCGGCGCTGATGAACTCCTCGGTCCCGCCGGATGCCTCGTAGCTCCTGTGGACAAGGCCCAGCGTGTCGGTGTCGATCTCTGTGCCGTCCCTTGCCCTGTGGCCTACCTCCCTGCACCTGATGCAGTTGCATTGCTTCCCGTGCTCTTTGAGTAGATTCTTGACAATGTCCCTGATGTGGCTCTTCGTAATCCCCGCGCTTATCTGGTGGACTGGTATGTCCCTCTGGATGCGCATGATCCTGACCCACTGCGGGGTCATCTCCTTGACCTTGCTGATGAGCTCGATGCCGTCCTCGTTTGTGAACGGAGT
>CAYLJH010000231.1:0-3382 GCA_964383685.1 uncultured Candidatus Bathyarchaeia archaeon
GTTGAATTAGGGCTATAGTGGTTTTTGATTCCAAGTCGAATGGGATTGTGCTTGATATGATGTTGAACCATGGTTCTGCTTGGATGAGGTGCTCTATCATCCAGGCATCATCATTAAAGAGTCTCATGTATTCGTTGCTGTCAACGCCATGGCCCATCATAGCATCTGCTGTCCAATTTGGTGCTGGGCATTTCCACATCCATGTTTTGAAAAAGCTTCTGATAATGTGTGGGCTCCAACCGTACCTATTTCCTACGTCACTATTTCCTATAGGCGTGTATATTCCAAGTTTTCTTGCTCTATTGAGAAACGCTTTTCCTAATGCGTTTTGAGTCAAAGGTGCATCATTTTTCGTTACAAAAAGCGCTTGACTTGTGTATCCTTTTTGCTCTCTAAACTCAAGCCATTCTTCCAATGCCTTGATGGTATCCTTCGTGTAGATGTAAGTATGATAGTTGAATCGTTCAGTAAGGTCTTTTCTGGGCTCAAGGTCCACACGGAATATCTTTTTACCATACAGCCCGTTTTCAAGTTTAGCTCTGGTGTAATCTACTCCTTTATTGCTCCATTCGACTATTTCGTCAATACCCATACCGCTTGAAAACATCGCAAGATAAACGACTCGATATAGCGGATTTGTGTTACCGTCGATCATTTTACGAAGATTCCACAGATTATCAACGGTTACCCATTTGTCTTTATTCACTTTCCGAACCGAGTTATACTTTGTTGATCTTTTTACTTCTTCATCTTTCGGAAGTGGTATGCGGTTGACGTTGAATAATGTGTACAC
Organism: uncultured Candidatus Bathyarchaeia archaeon; assembly: GCA_964383685.1. Lineage (GTDB taxonomy): Archaea > Thermoproteota > Bathyarchaeia > TCS64 > TCS64 > RBG-16-57-9. The sequence goes on from CAYLJH010000231.1 coordinate 794, forward strand.
ACAGCTGGCTATATTCTGTTTATAACTAGTTCTTTTCCCAGAAAGACTTCTTAGATAATCGGATAGGTATCCTGTGATAACATATTTTTTTCGAGGATCACGATTATCTAAAGCCTCTCTTTCACAACTCAACTGATACTCAATTAATTCACATGGCTTGAACCCATGATTTTTCTCGACCCATTTAAAAAACCCGCGGAGATAACTTATTTTTGGTTTAGGAGCTCTGCGATTAAACACATATTTAGAAACGCATTCATGCGATCTAGCCCATTCCATATTATTCTCCGACATACTGACTCCTCAAACCCTCTAACACATCAATAAATATAAATTATTCCTTCGTACCATACATTATTATGCGTTATGAGATAAAGTACCAGCCCAGCTACAGCATGCTTGAGGTGCGGCTGGAGAAGGGCGAGAGGATAACCGGTGAGGCCGGGGCCCTCACATACATGAGCCCAAACATAGATGTCAAGACGCGTACAAGGGAGAGGAGCCTGCTTGGCAGCCTCAAGACAAGCCTGCTGGGCGGCCAGAGCCTATTTGTCACTGATTTCACGGCCATGGACGGGCCTGGGAAGCTGGCCCTGGTGGCTGGCCCCATCGGTGATATCATGAAGCTGGAAATCAGCACCGAGAACGGGTACATCATCCAGAAATCATCGTACCTGGCCTCCACCCAGGACATCGACCTTGATGTCCGCTGGGAGGGCTTCACCCGTGGCCTGTTCGGCCAGGGACTGTTCATGGTGAGGACATCTGGGAACGGCGACCTTTTCATCAACAGCTTCGGGGCAATAGACAAGCACGTCCTTGAGCCCGGTGAGCAGATCGTGGTGGACAATTACCACCTCGTCGCGTTCAGCAACACCTGCGAGTACGATGTACGCAAGTTCGGCTCATGGAAGGACACACTGTTCAGCGGCGAGGGGCTGGTGACCCACATAGAGGGACCGGGAGAGGTTTACATTCAGACAAAGAACCTGCGCGAGTTCGTTGACTGGATCTGGCAGCTGATCGGCCCAAGGGTGGCAGCGAGGACACGAAGTAGATGATAGACACAATCTACTTCGACAACTGGAACACCCTGGTCGAGGCCCCCGAGCTCATGAAGCGGGGCAGCAGCACCAGGATATTCCAGGAGTACCTCGGGGGCCAGGGACTTGAGGTGCCCGAAGGCTTCATTGATATCTACGTCCTCATCGCAAGGGCGCAGAACGCGAGGGCAGAGAAGGACGGCCACAGGGAGCCGGATTACAGGCAGAGGCTTGAGGACTTGTTCACCGAGCTGGGCCTGCCTGACCCCGTGGAGCACTCCACTGGGGCTTGGGAGCACTACCTGAGAAAGTGGCCGGAGCAGACCGAGTACTTCAGCGGGGTCCCGGAGATGCTGGAGGAGCTCAAGGGGAGCTACAAGCTGGGGGTAATCACAAACTACATGGACGGCCCCACCTGCAGGGTGGTCTTCGACAAGCTGGGCTACGATGATATTTTCGACTCGCTTGTAGTATCGGAGGAGCTTGGCTACGTCAAGCCCGCCCAGATCCTGTTCGAGACCGCGCTAGAGGAGACTGGTTCAAGGCCGGAGAACAGCGTCATGGTGGGCGATACCTTTGGCGCTGATGTGGTTGGAGGCAACCTGGCTGGCATGAAGACGGTGCTCGTTGATATCTACGACAACCAGCACGAGAACTACGGCGAGGCATCGGCAGTCATCGGAGATATAATCGAGTTCCCCGATGCCCTGAGGCGTCTCTAGGCCCCTGCGATATCCACGATATCCAGGAGGTCTTTCACTATTTTTCCGCAGCCCCCGTCTATGAGCCTCTGGGCCCACTGCTCGTCCCTCCAGTAGCCGACGAAATCAACATAGGCGTTCCTTGCGGTGGTGAGGTCAGTGGTGGTGTCGCCGATGTAAAGGGTCTCCTCACGGGTAGCGCCAATCAAGTCAATTGTAACTAAGAGCTGTCTCGCATCGGGCTTCGGGTGGGGCGTGTCGTCCCTGGCCACTACGGCGTGGAATAAAATGTCCATCCCGTACATCTCAAGCGTCCTGTCCGCGTACTTCCTGTGGCTCCTAGTGCATATCCCCAGCCTGTAGCCGTCTGAGTGGAGCGCCTTGATGGTCTCAACGGCGTTGGGCTTGAGCTCCATGGTGGGAAGCGCGTCCAGCTCTATCCTGTTCATGATAATGTCCAGCTCAACTAGAGTCTTCTCCAGGTTCTCGGGTGGCAGCCCGTACTCCAGGAGGCTCTTGGCCCCTCCGTGGGTGACCATGTACGCCTTCCTCCTGTCCTCGATGTGCTCCTCCATGCCCATTCGGCCCAAGAGCTCCTTGATCTGCGTCCCCATCTTCTCGTAGTCTATCTTGCTCTCGACCAGGGTCCCGTCAAGGTCGAAAACGACGGCTTTGTACGGCATCAGGGTATTTCCGTGGCCACGGCTTATAGAGTCTGGCATCAATGAAATCTTTTTTAACTATCCTCGTGGTTCATTGGGAAGTAGTGGGCGAGTAGTTCAGGGGTATGAATGCCTGGTTTGCAACCAGGAAGTCGAGGGTTCAAATCCCTCCTCGTCCACCAT
>CAYLJH010000232.1:0-3340 GCA_964383685.1 uncultured Candidatus Bathyarchaeia archaeon
AACAAGCCAGGCTTCTACGGGGTAATGGCCACCACTAGGGAGATCGCCACCGAGAAGATCATGGCGGCGTACAAGGAAGGGTACAGAATCTCGGCCCACGCCAACGGGGACAGGGCCATAATCATGTATCTTGACATCATGGAGGAGGCGCAGAAAAAGTACCCTCGGGACGACCCACGGAACAGGGACATCCACTGCACGGTCATTACCCCCGAGCTGGTTGAGAGGATCAAGAAACTGGGGATACTGCCAACCATATTCGGGCCCTACGTCTACTACCACGGCGACAAGCTGATACCGGCCTTCGGCGAGGAGCGCCTTGAACGGATGTTCGCCGCCAGGTCATTCCTAGACGCCGGCGTGAAGATAGCGGCCCACAGCGACCATCCCTGCGCGCCTTACCCGCCGCTGATGGCCATCCACGGGCTGGTGAACAGGAAGACCAAGGCGGGGCTGCCAATAGGCTCAAGCCAGGCGGTATCGGTGACCGAGGCGTTGAAGCTGTACACCGTCAACTCGGCGTACCAGCAGCTGGACGAGGAAAGGCTGGGGAGTCTTGAGGAGGGAAAGCTGGCGGACATGGTGGTACTAGGGGAAGACATACTGAGGGTGCCCACGGAGACCATCAAGGACATCTCGATTGATATGACCATTATTGATGGACGGGTGGTCTTCCTCAGGGAGCCCGGACAAGACTCATAAACCAGTCACTGTGCTTTCTGTACGAGAAAAATGGAAGACAGCGTGCTCCTCTACACAGACAACCCAGAGCTCAAGGAATTCGACGCAGTTGTAACAAGGACAGGCCCAAAGTTCGTGGTGCTGGACAGGACGGGTTTCTACCCGGAGGGAGGGGGGCAGCCCAGCGACACAGGTAAACTCATCGTTAATGGAGAAGAAATGCGCGTCATCAAGGTCATGAAGAGGGGTAAACAGGTCTTTCACTACCTCAGCGAGGACATCGCCATCGGCGAGGAGGTCCACGGCGTCATTGACTGGGCCCTGCGGTTCAAGTACATGCGGCTCCATAGCGGCGAGCACCTCCTGACCGGCCTGTTCGAGACACTCGGCAGCGGCCCCAAGGTGTTCAGCAGCTTCAGCCAGCTTGACTTCAAGCCCAGCGAGATCAACCAGGAGATGGTGGAGACCGTCAGGAAGAGGTTTAACGAGGCGGTTGAGCTTGACGCGCCCGTTGACATCTATTACACCAGCCGCGAGGAACTGGATGTGGGTGACGATGAGCGAAAGAAGAGCTTCCTGACCAAGATACCAAAGAACATCGAGACCCTCAGGATGGTGAAGATCGGCCCTTTCGCCGAGACGTTTTGCATGGGGACCCACGTCAAGAGCACGGGGGATATCGGCAAGCTCAAGGAGCTCAGCTTTGAGTCCAAGAAGAAGCGGAAAAAGATCGTCTACTTCGAGTTTGAAGACATCTGACCCCGGAGAAGGTCATCAAGGGTCTCACGTTCCCTGATTAACCCACTTTTACCGTCCTTTGCCATGACCTCAGCTGCCTTCGGCCTTGAGTTGTAGTGGCTGCTCATGGAGAAACCGTATGCACCGGCGTTCATGATTGCCAGCAGGTCGCCCTCCTCAACCTCGGGGATCACTCGGTCCCTCGCGAATATGTCGCCTGACTCGCACAGTGGCCCGTAGACCGTGTATTCCTGAGTTGGCTCATCAAGCCCACTTGCGGAGTGGATGTGGTGGTACGAGCCGTACATCGCGGGCCTGACTAACGTGTTGAACCCGGCGTCAACGCCAACGAACTCCTTGCCAGGACTTGATTTCAACGTTGTAACCCTTGTGAGAAGTACGCCGGCCTCGGCTACTAGGTACCTCCCCGGCTCCAGCCATATTTCGGGCCTGCCCAGACCAAGCTCATCGAGTCTCTTTTTCATGAACCCGAATAGGCTTTCAAAGAAAGCGTCAATGTCCACCCTTTCCTCGCCCGGCTTGTACGGGACGCCGATTCCGCCGCCGATGTCGATGAAATCAACGATGATTCCCGTCTCATCCTTGACGTGTTTCGCTATCTCAAGCAGGCGGTTGACCGCCAGTATGAACTTGGACACGTCCATGATCCCTGACCCGATGTGCATCTGGATACCGAAACTGGATACACCGGCATTAAGGGCCAGCTGGTAAGCCTCGGGTGCCTGACTCTCCCAGACACCGAACTTCACGTCAGGGCCAGCGGTGATGACGTGCTCGTGGTGACCCGCGCCCACCTCAGGGTTGATCCTCACCGAGACGGTCTCCGGGACCCCGAGCTGTAAGAGGCGTCTCATCTGAGAGACTGAATCAACGTTCAACCTGATACCCGCTTCAACGAGGTACCTCAACTCGTCCTCCCTCACGCTGGTCCCCGTGTAAAGAATCTCCTCGGGGCTGAAACCCGCCTCAAGGGCAAGGAATGTCTCACCGGGGCTGACGGCGTCTATCTCCACGCCCTCATCTCGCAGGACCTCCAGAATACCTATGCTGGTGTTTGACTTGCACGCGAATAGTATGCGCGTTTTTGGGTAATGCTTCTGGACGGCCTTCTTGAGCAGGTTGACGTTGGTCCTGATCCTGTTCTCGCTGTAAACGAAGAGGGGTGTATCGTATTCATCGGCGAGCTGGGTGCTGGGTACCCCGTCAATGATGAGCACGCCGCCGCTGTTCTCGAAAGGCCATCTGAGTGACATGGGAAAGTGAGTGAGATGAGGAAATATTAACCTGATTACGTGGGACTGCCCGGAATTGGGAAGTTTTAACTGGGCAAACCTATCAAAACAGTCATGGGTTGGAAGGATGCCCTGAAGGCAGACCCGACGGGGTGGCTACTGGAGAAAGACAACCCCTCTATCAGGTATCACACGCTGAGGGACATCGAGGGACAGGGCGAAGGGGACACTGATGTCCTGAAAGCCCGCGATGATATCATGGGATCAGCCCTCGTGAAGACCATCCTGGCGGCCCAGAAAACAAAGGGTCACTGGGAGAAAGAGGACGACATTTACCTTCCAAAGTACACCGCGACAACTCACCAGCTACTGATACTGGCAGAACATGGCGCGTCGAGGACCCCCGAGATCGAGAGGGCCATTGAACACGTCTACAGGTTCCAGAGAAACAGCGGACATTTCCTAACCCAGCTCCCCAAAACAGAGAGGGGCAAGGATAGCACCGTCAAGGACGGGTGCTGCTTCGACGGCAACATTCTCTACTACCTCATCCACTTCGGGTACCTAGATGACCCTAGAACCAGGAGGCTGATCGAGTTCACCTACGATTACTATGACAAGGAGAACACCGGGTGGAAGTTCAGGTCGTTCCCCATCGTCCCAAGCAG
>CAYLJH010000233.1:0-3332 GCA_964383685.1 uncultured Candidatus Bathyarchaeia archaeon
TTCATCATGTGATCGTCAACGGCGTCCACGTCGTGGACGAGATGAGTCACACCGGGAAGAAACCGGGCAAGGTCCTCTACAGGGAGTAAAGTCTCCTTTTTTCATTAAACTTAAACACGTCTAGCCACCGTTTTTCATCCATGCCAGACAGGGTTAGGGAAAGGATTCTTGAGATTTACAGGCAGACAGCCGAGACCTATGACCAGGGGGTAAGCGAGCGGCTGGGCTCCTCAAGATGGGGGGTTGAATCCCTGACGGGTATGCTGCTCAGGGAGATGATGGTCCCGGAGAACCCGGTGGCCTTGGACGTTGCGTGCGGTACTGGGCTTTCGACCTTCAGCCTCGTCGATTACCTAGGAAAGGGGGATGTCTATGGCGTTGACATCTCGCCTGATATGGTTAAAAAAGCCGCAGAAAACGCAGCTAAACTAGGATACGGTATCGAGTTCAAGGAGGGGGACGTGGAAAACCTGCCTTACCCCGGTGACATGTTCAACATGGCGATAAGCAACATGTCCTTCTAGTTCTTCCCTGACAAGCTACGTGCGTTGAAGGAGATTCACAGGGTCATGGCCCCCGGCGGCCGGATGGGCCACCTGTTCAGAGGGGGGAGACACATCGAGGAACTGATCTCTGTCTGCCTCGATGTCTCAAAGGGCGACCCAGAATTGAACGGGTTCCGTGAGTCGGTTGAGGACGTGGTCAGGCTCCACATCGACCTTGAAACGGTTCAGCGGCTGCTCTGGGAGGCTGGGTTCAGGAAGCCCCTTGTCTACGGGTACCACCGGGTGATGAATGTCAAACCGGAGGCTTTCTGGTCCGGGAATCCATACCCATCTTACTGGAGATCATCGGTTCCCGAGGAAATCAGGGAAGACCTTGACTCGAAGGTGTTATCCGAGATGGAGGAAAGGTCAGGCCCCAGGGGCTTCAAGATGACATGGTACACGATTCAGGCGTACGGCTCAAAACCCGGTAAATAGCTCCATTTTAGTATGAATCTATGCCACTCAGCCAGGACGAGCTCGTTGAGATATTCAATGGGCTCAAGGTTATCCTGAAAAAGTATGAAGGGCCGTTTTCGTCCAAGGTTGACGGGGACCGCAGCTATGATCTATGGTCATTCAAGGACCTGGTGATCGCCGGGAGGAAGCGGAGGGAAGTGTTCTTCACCAGCATCGTCATCCGCAAGACCTACGTGGGTTTTTACTACATGCCCATCTACACCGACGTGGGCCTCAAGGACGTGTTCAAGCCCGAGCTGATGAAGCTGCTCAAGGGAAAGAGCTGCTTCTACATCAGGGACCTCTCCCCAGAGATAGTGTCCCAGGTTGAGGAAGCCCTTGAGATCGGTTACCAACTGTACAAGAAGCGGGGCTGGGTCTAAGCCTCTACCCCTTTTCTACGCCCATCGAGTCTACAACAAAAAATTAATTGGGGATGTTATAGTTTAGCTGCCAGCCGATACCATCAGCGGAGACGAACCTGCCGTAGATGGCTCCCCAGAACTGCTCCTCCATCTTGACCTCGTAGCCGGCCTTTTTCACCTTGGCCCAGACCTCCTCGATCTGCTCCCTTGAATCATGGTTCAGCACGATCTCGACCTTTCCCCCTCCCTGCGCCTTTCCATCGGAGAGGTAGATCATGGCCCGCTGATATCGATGGACGCGTGCATAGTGGAGTTCTCATAGTCAAAGTCCTCGAGGAACCCGAACCCCTGTCCAACCTCCTTCGTGAAGGGCATGTGTTCAACGAGGGTGGCCCCGAACAGGCCCCTGTATACCTCGATGGACTTCTTTGCATCCGGAACGGTGATGTATGGAACGATTTTTACCAAATTAATCCTCGAAAAAGTTGTCGCAGGCGTCTTATAAAACGGGGTAGTAGCGTTAATCTTATCACCTTAAGCACGTAGTGAAGTGGCATGTCTGATAAACCGAGTATCCTGCTGCGAAAGGCAAGGGCCGAGGATAAGGATGATGTCATCTGGGTCGAAAACCTCAGCACACCTGGCCTTAGCTACGTCAAGCATGTCTGGGGCATGTTCATCAACGACGAGGAGGGCGACTGGAGCGTGGATCTGCTCGACGGCAAGATCATGGGCTGTGGCAAGTACAGCATCCTGCCTGATGGGTCGGCGTGGCTGGAGACACTTAGGGTCGTGCCAGAAGCCCAGGGCAATGGTTTGGGCAAGCGCCTGTACGAGCACTGGCTCAAGCTCTCTGAAGAGAAAGGGGTCAAGGCCATGAGGATGTACACGGGCGTCAAGAACGTTGTCAGCGCGGGCCTCGCCAGGAGGTACGGGCTTACCTTAGCCCAGACATTCCATGGTGCAAAGATGGCTGTTCCTAAATTTGAGGCAGAATCCACCTTTGAGAACATCAACGATGTTGATGAGGCGACCAAGCTCCTGCTGCCACTTGGCGAGAAGTGGGGCGGCTGGCTGGTCCTGAACCGCACCTATTACAAGTGGGGCCCAGAGCTCTGCAAGTGGCTCACCGAGAATGGCATGGTCTACAGGGATGCGGATGGGAACGTCGTGGTCATGGGGGCCAGGTTCATGAAGGATTACCAGCTCCACATTGGGTTGTTTGATGGCGATACCAAGAAATGCCTAGACTTTGCAAAAGCGGATGCCTCCGATAGAAATGTATCCGTTCACTGCCTGTACCCCGACCATCTCAACGGGGTCGAAAAGGCGTTGACGGGCTATGGGTTCAATATGGAGCCATCTCCCTTCATCGTGATGGAGATAAAATTCTAGCCCAATGGATACTATTTCCCGCTCTTCCTGTCATTTTTCTCTTCACATTTCTTTGATATCCAAATAATAATAGAATTAGTAATGCATTTTAGTGATATATTTTCTGTGAAACTAAACTATTTAAGCTGAATCTGAGGGGAGACAGCATTCCAGACTGGAAATCTATTGTGGGTAAAATGCTATGATTAGTGAAGGGTCCTCCGAATACTCAGAACTCAGGATGCTGAGGAGCGCCATCGAGACCTCGGTTACCCCCATGATGTTTGTTGCGTATGACGTGACAGCTCGAAAAAGTGGGGCAATCACCTATGTCAATCGGGCCTTGCTGGAATTATACAAGTTTGACTCCAGAGAAGAAATAATAGGAAAGACCCTCCGAGATTTCTGGGATATACCCGACGAATCCGCTGCTACTTTTACGGAGAATGGAACCTATGAAGGCACGAGGCAGCGTCTTACCCAAAAGGGAGACCCATTGACGGTACACATTCAAGTCAGTTCAGTCTTGAACGAGGCCGACGAGTTAACGGGTATGATGATCAGTTCTGCCGACGTTACTGAGGTAGTA
>CAYLJH010000234.1:0-1852 GCA_964383685.1 uncultured Candidatus Bathyarchaeia archaeon
CATTTTCCTTTATGACGGAAATCGAATTGATATTAGTCCCGTCAAGTGATTCCTGCAATATTCGGCAATTGAGATTGAAAATTATCTCATAAATGCATTTCTTTTTATTATAACTAAAATTTACTTTAAGGGTAATTGGCTCATTATTATTGTAAAATAAGTGTTGATGACGATCATAACTAAACTCATTCCGAATCAGACCTGGGAGATTCGTATTACTTGACGCAATTGCCTGTAAAAATCTGAATATCTTAATTACATTGCTTTTCCCGCTGGCGTTTGGCCCAACAAGAACCGTCAAATCATCAAAATTTATTTCTGCCTCACTAAACGATAGAAAATTCTTGACATAAATATGATTGATCTGGAATGACATTTGGTAATTAATTATCATCGATATATAAATAAGGATTTAATCAATCAACAAAAATCATTAGGTTTAGAGGTGAAAAGGTTAGGGGTTGAGCTTCTTTACCAGCTCAGCTACCCTTGCACCCAGCTTCTTGCAGTTCTCGACCTCTTTCTCACCGGGTGCGCCCACTGATGCAATACCGTAGTGGCTGCCATGAGGGTTACCCTGAATGATCATGCCGTGAACAAGGCACACCTGAAGGAGGGCTAGGATCGTGGTCTCGGAGCCGGTATGGGTTCCACCAGCACTGCAGAACGCTCCAGCAACTAGGTGGGTCAGCTTGCCGTGGTACTTTACTGTCTCATCGATCCACGCCTTGATCTTGCCCGTTGGGAGGCCGTAATAGACCGGTGAGCCGAAGATAACGCCTTGGACCTGCGGTAACTCATCGATTGATGCCTCGTCCACAGTTTTGAGGACGACTTCAATTCCCGAATCCCTGACGCCCTGGGCGACGGCCTCGGCCATGAGCCCGGTGTTTCCCGTCTGCGAGTCGTAGACGACAAGTATCTTCATGTCAGTCACGCGAGCTTGTCCGCGGCGTCCTCGACCGCGTAGCAGCCGGTGATCTCGCCGTAGTAGAGGACGTGCCAGTCCTTGGACTTGTACATTGATGACTGGAGGTGCTCGGCCAGCCTGCCCTCCTCCATCTCGTCCTTGTACACCACCTTGCACTCGAAGTGGACCGGTGATTCCTTGATGTACGGGGCGTCAACGGTCTTACCCTTCTTGGTTGTCAGCCCCATGTCCTTGAGCTTGTCCATGTCCCTGCCGGATTTAATCCCGCAGTACGCCAGCGCCTCCTCCATGTCCTTTGATGGCAGGCATACCGTGAAGCTGTCCGACTCCTCCATCAGCTTGTACGTGTGCCTGCTGTACCTGACCGCCACGATGAAAACTGGCTTGCTCCACATCGTCCCAAGGAAGCCCCACCCAATTGTCATGGCGTTTGGCTTCTTGTTCTCGCCCTCGGCTACAAGCAGCAGTCCCCCATCCTTCAGGAGTTTGTTTGTCTCTGCGACGTACTGGAATGCATCTACTTCGTTTCTCATTGAATATCGAGGATGATAGGATATGGGGTGGGTATAACTTTTTTCACAGAGATGTCCCGCGTGGGAGGGTTAAACGGTAACACTATGTAAATTTCTGGCAGTTTTTTCTGATAATTGTGGATTGATATGATTCAAACGGAACGACCGCGGCTGTCACGCATCCAGAAACTCAGGCTGAAGCTATTCCAGATAACCCCCACCGAGAAGAAGACCCGCCCAGGCTGGAAGGGATACCTCCAGTTCTACGCCTTCGAGTGCCCGGACCACGGGATAGTGGAGGACTACCCCCACGGGTACAGGCAGGTTCTCAGGTGCCCGGAATGCCAGGCATCCAGCCTGGTTATGGAACACTGATAAGTATTATACTGCAAAAACAGTCAAATACTCC
>CAYLJH010000234.1:1862-3308 GCA_964383685.1 uncultured Candidatus Bathyarchaeia archaeon
TACTCCCGCTGCGAGAGGCACTTCAGAGGATTAAGGCTAGGTAATAAAATGTCGTTCACAGAGAAAATCGATGTACTTGACTTGCTGATCAACATACTCAGGGAGCACGAGGAGAAACTTGACACACTCGTGGACCGGCTTGAGGTGGTGAGCAAGACGATCCAGCATGACCCGACCCTCAGGAAAACACTGCTTGAGTACGAGGGAGGAGAGACGGCAACTGAAGAGATGGCCGGCGTATCAACGATCCTCGTTGTAGATGACGACAAGAACCTGGCAAACACGTTCAAGCTAATCCTCCAGAGTGTGGGATTCCAGGTAGACACCGCCGCCACAGGGCTCCAGGCACTGTACAAGGCAAACAGGGCAAAGTACGACCTGGTCATACTGGACATGAACCTGCCTGACATGCTGGGCGACGAGGTGGCTGAGAAGCTCAAGGAACAGGACGAGGACGTAAACATCATCATGATCACGGGCTACAGCAGCTTCAAGGACAGCCTTGACAAGAATGACCTAGGAATCGATGAGGTTCTCATGAAGCCAGTCCCGCCCGAGGACCTGGTCAAGATAACTAGGAAAGCACTGCTCGCTAGAGAGCATTAGCTTAGATTATATACCCGCCCTCTATTCTCTCGAAATCCCTGACCATCTCAAGTTTTAGCCCCTGCTGGATTTCCACGAAATCCTCGTCAGTGAGCTCGGCCCAGGGCCCCGTCATGGACGCCTGAACTACCTGGTGGGTTTTGCCAAAGTTCTCCTGGCAGACCTTGTGGGTCAGCCGCCTCACCTTCCTCTCGTCCCTGAAACCCAGGGTGTGCAGGTATTCATGGACTAGTATGGCGAAAACGTTGGATTTCTCCTTGAGGCTCCGGGTCTGACCCAGCAGCCTCCTGTTTAAAACAATGTCATTTGTGCCCATCTGGTGGAAAGCTCCGACCCTGATGGGAAGATTGCCGAGGTACAGCATCAACCCCACCCTATGTCGTCCTAGGCTCCGTTGTACAGCCTTTTTGACCACGGTGAATATATCACCGTAGTTCTTGGCTCGGTCCAGATCGGCGGGCAGGGTCAGGTAATGTATCCTCCGCTTAAACCGCTTCGACTAGCTTTAGTCCGGGGATTTTCTTCTTGAGGTAGTTCTCGATGCCCCCTTTGAGGGTCATCTGACGCATCGGACAGCCTGCGCATGCACCCGTTAGCCTAACCTTCACAACCCCATCGTCTGAGACTTCAACTAGCTCAACATCTCCTCCGTCTGCCTGGAGGTGTGGGCGTACTTCATCAAGAGCCGACCTTACTTCTTCTATGTTCAATGGGCTTCACTCCAATCAGGGGAGACTCTGCGCTATTTAGGGTTAACGGAAAGGTTTTTTATCAATAATTACGGGCGCAGAGTCTGTCTGCACAGTTTCCACATGGGAAAGTGTTTTAAACCGCGTGAAT
>CAYLJH010000235.1:0-3305 GCA_964383685.1 uncultured Candidatus Bathyarchaeia archaeon
CCCTTCTGCAACGCAGATAAAGCCTCTCTCATCAAATACGCCTCGTCATCGTCAACAGCATTAATCCTCACTTCTTGCCAACCAACTCGCTTTACAAGCTGCGCTAAAGCCAAAGCCTGCGCATCGGACAGCTCAGTAAGGACGGATACTGTATTATCCATAAGGACCTCCTATGGGAAGGAGGGAAGCCCCTAAGGGCTTCCCCAGGGGCTTCATTAATTCACCGCACCGTAATGAGATTTCGCGTAGGCAAGATCGAGCGTAAAGGTAATCTCAATCCGGTCCACGACGAGATCGAACTTACGGGCATGTTCCAGCAGATTAGACCGGAACACTGATTCGGCGTCGTCATGCGACGTCGCGTTAACCGTCTCAGCGACCAGCTCACCTTTTCCGTTGTCGTAACAGACGTCGGTGTAGTACACACGTCCGCACACATCGAACTGGTGATTCTCTGGTTGATTTTTAATTTGTCCCAGCATGTCTTTTCTCCAAGAGTAAAAAGCCGGGACTTCGCCCTACCGGGCTTAGTACCCGGCTGGGTGGTTTAGTGCTTACCGAGGACCGGCAAGTGATTTGTTGCAGTGGAGCGCAGGTCGAATGACCTCACCATCAATGATGCGGCCAGTGATGAATCCGACAGGGGGATTCTGCTCTGATTGCTCCGGTTCAATAACGTCTCCAGAAATTGGCGACGAGGTTTGACTGACGACCCGTACGGGCCGCGCTTTGAATATTGATCGAACGATGACGTTAAGAGTGCGAGCTACCAGCGAGGCACCAAACGCAATAACGCCAACTGTGACAATCATGACCAAAACGAATGTGGAAAAGTACATATAGAGCTCCAAACAATAGTTGATTGAAAGGGGCTCATCCGTGACCGGGAAGCCCCGGTTACGGGTTTAAATGATTTATCGGGAACGCGAAAACCAATCTGAAACTGGCTCAAACTTGTCGCCCGACTTCATTATCTCGATGAAGTCATCCTCGTTGTCACATCGGGCCAAACCGAAATAGCTTTTCGTAAATCGGCCATCAAGGCACCGAAGGACCGTGAAGTGGAGATTTCCTTTTGACTCACAGTGAGCCATGACAATCCCTCTGCGTTGATACACATGGGAATCATTCAAAGGAAGCACCAAGCCGTTGACTTCGAGTTTTTTCATCTTGCACCTCAAATAGTTTTGAGGGGTCTCCCAGTACAGGGATACCCCTGTCTGGGATGATGGTTAAACTTGCTGTTTGTTTGAGGAGGCCAGCTACCTCTCTATTTCCGGCGGTTCCGGAAATTGAAGATAGGTTATCGGACAATGGCCGTGAGGCTCGAAGCTACTTTTTCCCTTTTTGGGCGCAAAGAGGTTTTTTGTCTACTTGGGCCTGGGAGGTTCGCCTGGTCTGCCTAACAGCTCCCATAGAAGTCTGAAGGCATAGAAATGATCCCGTAGGGTTGTACTGCTCAGATGGCTCTGCCGCGCATAGTACCTGTGGATATGTGCTCTACCCACCTGATTAGGCTGGCTTACGCCTTGCTCATGGGCCGCAATATCTGACAGTGCAGCAATCAGCCGTTTCACCATCGCCCGTCTGGCTGTCTTGCCACCATGGCGAACATACACATGTGCTCGCTCTCTTACCCATTTTTCCATCGCTTACCCCAAATATGAGTTTGTTACGTCAATACGACCGTGTCCCAGCTCCCGCGCTATCTCAGCACGGATCTCCTGATCCACTGTCTTGGCCTGGGCGACCGAGATCCCCAGTTCCTTGGACAGGTATTCATGATGAGCCCGACCGTGGGCCACACCAGCGCGGATAGGGCTATCGGCCCCCATAAGGACCCTGTAGCGCTCCTGAGCATAGTGGTGGCGCTCACCATGAAAGTTCACCGGCTGACGACCAATCTCCCGATATGCCTCTTGTCGAAATTCTCTGTATGTCTGGTTGCCTGGGATCATACTGCGGCCATCCTGGATGGCCGCAGCTCTCTGAAGAGCGGTTATCTGAGCATTAGAGGTAATCGGCACCATACGCTGGCGACCACCTTTGGTTCCGTCCTTGATGGCAACAACCCCTTCTTTCTCTGCCTGTTTCAGCGCCCGAGTCGCATCAAGCTTGGCCGACTCCTCGAATCGCAGGCCAAAGTTGCGCTGCACCTCCAGCAGCGCTCCCAGCCGTTCTGAGACAGCCCCTATAGCTGCCTGGTGGGCCGCTTCCGAAACGCTCCGGTCGCTCGATGCGATCCCTGAACGCTTGGGAAGCCCGCCCTCAGCGACAGGCGCTACTCTGACTTGTCGGTCGCCACGAGCAATCTCCATCACCCGGTTTACTGCCGACAGGTAGTTCTGAGCTGTGGAGGGAGAAATCTCGCCACGCTCAAACCTATCGTTCAGATGGGCCGCATAGGCCACCAGATGGGCCTTCTCGATGTCTCGCATGTCCTTTATGCCCTGTTCGGTCTTGATCCAGGATGAAAAAACGCTCCAACGATCATGGATCGTTGCAATTGAAGCAAAGCTTCTCATCCCCTCTTTGAGCGCGTTGAGACCCGCCCGCGTCATATCACGGCTCTTAAGGCCATAGTTTCTGGCATCCGGATTGGATCGTTCTGAGCGCATAGTGCTATTCCTTCTTGTTCTGGTTCTGGCCTGCCCGAAAATCGTTGGTAAGTGATAAACGCGATTTTTTTAATCAGCTTCGCGTGCTGAGGCCAAATCAGGGTTCTTGCCCTGGCAAAGGGTGGATAAACCGAGCACCCACGGTCATTTACATACGATCAACACTGCTATGGAGCGGGCTGCTCTCGCCACTGGCTGGTCTGTTCCGTTGGAACAAACTGCCAGCAGCTCCGGCTGGTGAAGTCGCTTTTCTTGGAAAGTTAGCGCGTAGCGCTCGCCGCCTTGCGCGGCTGTGTTCGCGCACATTCGTGCGCGGGGCGAAAGCCTTGAGCCATTGAGGCACAAGGCTTTCGGCGGGGTTTGCTACCCCGTCTCTGTTTTCGCCGTTGGCGACAGAGACGGGGAGGGGCATAGTGCAAGCTCGGCATGCGCCAGGCTCACATGGTTGAGGTAGAGGTGGTCCTCTGGAATTTGGCTGCTCATGATCGAGTGCCAGGTACGCCACAAATTCAAGAGAACAGCAGCGAGGAGGGGCATTTGCCAACTGCAAGCAGCGGCAACGATGACGATATAGCGTCAGGGGTTCACGAATGGGGATGAAGTTCATCAGGGGTTCCTCCGAAGGTTTACAGACGGAGGAATGCCCACGGGGGACAGTCCCCCAGAGGGTTGGTTAGATAAAGGCAA
>CAYLJH010000236.1:0-3275 GCA_964383685.1 uncultured Candidatus Bathyarchaeia archaeon
GGGCGCCCAGTATGCGACCTCGGCGATGCGGGCGAAGGGGAGGGGGTTGTCAGGATAAAGACGAACCTGCAGGACCCAAACCCGGCGGTGAGAGACCGGCCCGCGTTGAGGATCAGCACGGCTGTTCACCCGAGGCAGGGCACAAAGTACCGCGTCTGGCCCCTGTACAACTTCAGCTGCGGCCTTGACGACCACTTGATGGGGGTAACACACATCATCAGGGGCAAGGAGCACGACGTTAACACAACCCGTCAGAGGTGGCTCCAGAAGCACCTTGGATGGCAGTACCCCGAGGTCATCAACGTGGGCAGGCTTGGGCTTGAGGTTGGAATCCTGAGCAAGTCCAAGATGCGCGTCGGCATCGAGGACGGCACGTACAACGGATGGGACGACCCGAGGCTCGGCTCACTGGTGGCGCTGAGAAAACGTGGCATCCAGCCAGAGACCATCAGGGCGACGATGCTCCACGTGGGGCCAAAGCCGGTCAATGTTTCCATCAGCTGGGACAACTTTGCGTCCACCAACAGGAAGCTCATCGAGAAGACCAGCAACAGGTACGGGTTCATACGTGACCCGGTCGTGCTCAATGTTACAGGCGTAAAGGAGACGATAGTCGCAAAGCTCCCTGTTCACCCGGATTACCCTGACAGGGGGACAAGGGACTATACACTTGCGCCTGAAGGCGGCGTGGTGAGCCTTGTAATCCCCGGCGCTGACGCTGAAAAGCTCTCAGACGGGATGCTCGTGCGGCTCATGGGCATCGCCAACGTTAGGGTGACCGAGGTAGGTGATGCGATCTCCGCGGAGTACCATTCACTGGATCACCTGATTGCTCGGGAGGAGAAAGCCCCATTCGTAAACTGGCTGCCAGAAGGTGTTGGTGTGCCAGCAAAAGTGGTGATGGCTGATGCGAAGGTCGCGGAGGGCATAGCCGAGGCATCAGTGGAGGATATGAGGCCCGATGACATGTTCCAGTTCGAGCGTTTCGGTTACTGCCGGGTAGAAGAATCCAAGCCGTTCAAGGCTTATTATGCCCATAAATAGGGTTAGAAGGGGACATATTTCCCGTAGAACCCGATTATTCTTTCAATAACCTGGTCAAGGGTGTATGTCCTGCCTTCCATGGAGCTCATGGCTTCCTGGATTTGGAGGAGGTCTGATGTGTTCCTGGATTTTAACATGAATCCCTCAGTGTTTATCTTCCTGCACTCGCCCTCGACGGTGTTGCAGTAGCTCACTGATGTGTTTTCCATCTTTTTCCTCACAGGGGCTTGTGGCCCTCAACCTCGGCGCTGAACACATGCCCTGATCCCCTCTGGGAGACGATCTTCACATCTGTGAAGCCAGCGTTCCTCAGCTTGTCAAGGTAGAGGTTCGCCTCTATGGCCCCCGAGACGCAGCTGGCCCAGCTGTCCATGTCCTTTTTCATCTCCTCGGGCATCTCGCCCAGGGTCACTATATCGGACACGGCTATCCTGCCCCCTGGTTTGAGGACCCTGTACGCCTCCCTGAACACCTTGTCCTTGTCGGGTGCCAGGTTGATGACGCAGTTGCTTATGATGACATCGAACTCGGACTCGCCGAACGGTAGGTCCTCGATGTCACCTTTCCTGAACTCTACGTTCTTTAGCCCCATCTCGTCTGCGCTCTTTCTCGCCAGGTCCAGCATCTCGTCAGTCATATCGACGCCCACCGCCCTGCCAGTTGGCCCAACCTGCTGTGCTGCAATGAACACGTCTATGCCCCCGCCCGAGCCAAGGTCGAGGAGGCTCTCGCCCTCCTTCAGCCCCGCTATGGCGTGTGGGTTGCCGCATCCAGCCGCTGCGTTGACTGTTGAACCGGGTAATCCCCCTGTCTCGCCTGAGCTGTACCCTATGCTCTGGGTGAATGATACCCCTGGGCCGCAACCGCAGTCACTTCCCTGTGTCTCTGGGCCGCAGCAAGATGCCTGTTGGGTCTGTGGACCACAACACGAAGCCTGTTTGGCCTGTGCGCGTATAGCGTGCTGTCCATATCTCTTCTGGACTTCTTTCTTTATCTCTTGATCTGACATTTTTATCCTCGTATTATTGGATATCCAATACATTAAAAGTGAAATATATAAAAGTATCGGGCGTCCAATATGTTCTCGTGTCTGAAGAGAAACAGGGAGCGGCATGCTGCCCGCCTTCCTGCTGCGATATGAGGGGGTACCTCTCGTTCACAATCATGTGGATGCTCAGAAAGAGGGATATGTACGGCCAGGAAGTAGCCGAGGAGCTTGAGAGGATGAGAGGCACAAAGCCCAACCCTGGCACGCTCTACCCGGCACTCAAGGAGCTTGAGAAACAGGGGATGGTTGAAACCAGGAAAGAGGGCAGGAAAAAGATATACAAGCTCACCGAGGCCGGTCATGCGGGTGCAATGGAAGCCTGCGAGTACTTCTGCTCCATGTACGGTGATATGTTCCGGGAATTCAACGAGATCAAGGCTGGGCAGGCCGCCCCTGTATCATAAATCCGTGCTTTTACCCGTCCCTATATTTCAGCGGAATCTTTAATAAACAACGGGCTGGTATGGGATAACACCTACTGAGGGAAATGAAATGTCCGGAGATATAGATCCTTCGAAGCCTTTCTACGTAAGGTTCGAAGTACCGAAGGAAGTCGCAGAAGCGGCTTACGAAGCACTAAAAATCGCAACTGAATCAGGAAAGATCAGAAAAGGAACCAACGAGGCCACAAAGTCCATCGAAAGGGGCAAGGCCAAGCTAGTCCTCGTCGCAGAGGATGTTCAGCCACCAGAAATCGTTGCACACCTACCTCTGCTATGTGAGGAGCGCAAGGCACCTATTGTCTACGTTCCAACCAAGGCAGGCATCGGTGAAGCACTGGGAATCAGCGTTGGTTCAGCCGCAGCCTCCATTGAAGAGGTCGGCGATGCAGAAAGTCTCGTAGCCGAGATCGTCACAAAACTAGCAGAGTTAGTGAAGTAAAATGAGCCATGATTCTGATCTCCTAACGCCCGCGACCGTCATTCAGATACTGGGTAGAACCGGTCTGACTGGCGAGGTCATGCAGGTGAGAGTCAGGATTGAGGACGGCAGAGACAAGGGACGAATTATCACGAGGAATATCAAAGGTCCAGTCAGGATCGATGATAAATTGCTTCTACGCGAGACAGAGCGTGAGGCAAGGAAGATCCGATAGGTGAACCGTGATGCCACAAGTCCATAAATGCAGCTTCTGCGGCACCGCAATCGCACCTGGCACTGGCAGGAACTTTGTACGCCGAGA
>CAYLJH010000237.1:0-1768 GCA_964383685.1 uncultured Candidatus Bathyarchaeia archaeon
GCACGGGCTGGCCGGGGATGTAGCTGAAGTTGACATCCTTGAACTCGATCTCACCTCTAATCTCGTCAACGTGGACGGGGGCGTCGCTCTCTTTTACCTCCGGCTCCTCGTCCAGTATGACGAAAATTCTCTCGGCACCTGCTAGTCCGCTCTGTATCTCGCCGTATAGCATGGCGAGGTTCTGGATGGGCGTGAAGAAGCTCTCGGAGTAGTTGCTGAACGCAACCAGCTGTCCGATGGTACGGGTCGCCCCCAGGACCTTCATGCCTCCGAGGTACCATATCGCGGCGGTCATGATGCTGCCGAGCACCGTTGCCACGCTGCTGTACGCGACGGAGACTGTCTCGGCCCTGATCTGGGTCTTCATGTTGAGCGCGTTGGTCTCATCGAACTCCAGCAGACTGCGCTCCTCCTGAACCAGGGACTTTGTGAGCTTCGCTCCGTACATCAGGTCCTGGATCTTCCCAGTGAGGGATGCGACGTTCCTGCGGGCGGTCCTCCAAGCCTCCTTGATCCAGCCCTGGAAGACCCTGCTGGTAACAGCTAGCAGCGGTGCGATCAGCAATGCCACCAGTGTGAGCTGGGAGTCAATGAACGCCATAACCAGGACGATTGAGAACGTCATCATCAGGTCACCCACGAGGCCGATGACACCTGTTGACAGAATCTTCTTCAACGCCTCGGCGTCGTTGGTTACCCTTGACACCAGCCTGCCCGTGTTTCCGTACTCGAAGAAACGCTGGCTGAGGTCGTTGATGTGGCTGAAAAAGTCTGCCCTGATGTCGGCGATCACGTACAGCCCGAGCTTCTCGATATAGTACAGCTGGGCTGTGGTCACTGCCCACTCCACGGCCGCGATGGCGATGTAGAGCAGCGAAGCCGCGAGAAGGAGGCCAGCCAGCTGGGGCTCTCCTCCGCTGCCCAAGCTGACCGCTATTGAACTGATGATACCTGCAAGCCAGACAGCGTCATCGGTGGGCGTCCCGGCGATGTAAAAGTCCAGGACTGTCTTGTACAGGTAGGGCCGGGCCAGCACTGTGAGCATCTTGAAGAAGACCAGGACCAGGTCAAGGGCGAACAGGCCCCTGTGCCGCATCACATAGTCCATGACGATCCGTTTGATTATACCATAATCGCTCATGTGCCTCGCGTTGGACTCCTGGGAGCCGATATCGTACCTATCAACGTACTCGGCCATCTAGCTCGCCTCCATGCCCAGCTCCTGTGACTCAATGAGCCGCCGGTAGCCGCTGCTTGACTTGAGGAGTTCAGCGTGCGTTCCCTCTGCGATTATCCGGCCGTTCTCCATGACCACCACCTTGTCGGCGGCCTCACATGTCGAGGCGCGCTGGGTGATGACCAGTGCTGTCCGCCCTTTGAGGAGGGAATCAATGGCCTTCCTGATCTGGACCTCTGTCTGTGCGTCAACGTTGCTCGTGGAGTCGTCCAGTATAAGCACCCTCGGGTCCGTCAGCAGGGTCCGCGCTATGGACACCCGCTGCCTCTGGCCCCCTGACAGGGTTACGCCCCGCTCACCGACCGAGGTATCGTAGCCGTCTGGCAGGCCGTGGATGTGGTCATGAATCTGCGCTGCCTTGGCTGCCGCCACTATCTCCTCATCGGTTGCATCCGGCCTGCCGTACGCGATGTTGTTCCTGATGGTGTCGGAGAAGATGAACACGTCCTGGAGCACGATGCCCACCTGTTTGCGGAGGTTCCTGAGCTCGATGTCCCTGACATCAACGCCGTCTATAGTGATGCTGCCCTC
>CAYLJH010000237.1:1868-3237 GCA_964383685.1 uncultured Candidatus Bathyarchaeia archaeon
TTGTAGAACATGATTAGCCTTGCGAACATCCTCATGGGGCCCACCAGTTGGGCGAAGTAGATGCCGAATAGCACTATCTCTCCGATGCTCAGGTGGCCCGCAGCCGCCTCCTGGCCCCCGTAGTAGACCACGAGGGCTATGCCGATGCCCACCATAGCGGCCGAGCTGGGCCTGTAGATGCTCTGGATACGCGACGCCTTCAGGCTGGTGTCAACGTACCCCTGGTTCTGGGTCTGGAACCGTTCAAAGAAGTGATCCTCCATCCCATGGCTCTTGATGAGCTTGTGGCCCACTATCCCCTCAACCAAGATACTGTTGAGGTCACCGAACTGGTCCTTGGCCCTTGCCAGGTACCCGCTTATCCTGCTTGAGTACAGGTGGGTGCTGAGGAAGATGAACGGCATGGGTACGCTGCATATCAGCGTCAGCCTGGGGTCGATGGTGTAGAGTATGTATAACGTGAAGGTGAACTGCATGCCGTGCCTGAATATCTCCCGAACCGTCTCGCTGTAGAACAGGTCTATGGTGCCCATGTCGCTGGTTATCCTGCTGATGATCTGACCCGACATCACCTGGTCAAGGTACGAGAACGACTTGTGGATGAGGGCGTAGTAAAAGTCGCGCCTCATGACCCGCAGGATGTTCTGGCTCAGCGCGGCCCTGAGGGTGATGTGGGTCACGTGGAAAAAGCCACGGATCACTGCAAGGAACACTATGAAACCACATAGAACGATCAGGAGCCCCGTCGGGGTGGTGACCCCGGTATAGTCCTTCATGATGTCGATGATCCAGTGCTGGGCTCCGGGGACCGGCACAAGGACGAAGTCGATGATCAGTGCAACGATGAGGGGCGCGATCAGCGCGAATATCCCGCTCCTGCCAAACGCCGTGACGAGTATCCCCATAAAAATGCCCATGAAGGGCCTCATGTATCCCAAAAGTCGCTTGGTCAGGTCCCAGTCGGAGGGGTCGTACTCAGAAATCAAATCAAATCCCTATAGGGTTTGATGAATTTGCATAATTATCTACCGATGAAAAACATGTTTCTGGCCTAACCATCATTCAATGGCGAATGTTGTTATATTTTCGGGTATAATCCAATGAGTTTTTTACTAGCATAATATTAGCTAATACGTCGCAAATTCACGAGACTGAAATGGATTATGGTCCATCTAATGATCCGGGGCCTGTGGTCATGGAACCCCTCTTTGGTTCTAAATAGCAATGTGGTTGAAATGGTAAGCTCAGAGGGCAAATCTGTCTGTATTAATAAAAAAACGGTACGTGTTTAGCTTTTGTTTTATTCTTGGGAGGGTCTCCCCTCAGTATTTAGGGTAGGTTGTGGTCTTGTTGTCTAAGTTACCTTCAC
>CAYLJH010000238.1:0-3219 GCA_964383685.1 uncultured Candidatus Bathyarchaeia archaeon
AAAAACCCACAATAGCGGTTCTAGGTGCAGGCTCCGGCGGGGCCTGCATGACAGCGGACTTGATTGAACAGGGGTTCAAGGTGAACCTCTACGAGTTACCACAATTCGAGGACAGCATGCAGCCCTTCGTTGACAGGGGAGGCATCGAGATCACAGGAAAGATAACCGGCTTCTACGAGCCGAACATGATGACCACCAACATGGAGGAGGCGCTGGAAGGCGTTGATATAGCGACCATGAACGTCCGGGCCTTCGCCCACGGGCTATTCGTGGAGAAAGCCGCCCCCCACCTGAAGAAAGGTCAGATACTGCACTGCTGGACGCCATACGCTTTCGCCCTGCGGTACTACGAGACATTGAAGGAAAAGGCACCGGGAGCGATCATCGCCGAGTCGGCCATCCTGCCCTACTTCGTGAAAAGGGACAGCCCTGACGTAATCAACTGCCACGCGTACAAGCTGGGTAACTTTGTGGCCGCCATGCCGTCAGATGACACGGGAAAGGTGCTCAAGGCACTCGCCCCCGCGATGACTACCAGGGGCAGGTTCCTGAAGCCAGCTACAAACGTGCTTGCCACAAGCATACTCAACGGGAACATAACAGCCCACATACCGGCCATCCTGCTCAACGCAAGGGAGTACGAGGACACCATGGGCCACGTGTATATCTACGGGAAACACGGCACCCCCCTGACCAAGAAAGTGGCCTACGCCATACGTGACGAGGCAGCTGCGCTATGCACGCACCTTGGGCTTGAGACCTCGCTACGCTGTCCATACCCGCCGACCAAACCAGGTGAGCCCACGCTGGCCTCCCACACTTGGTGGGCACCGGACGTGAGCATGATGGACCTGGGATGCCTGCAGGAGGACCTACCATACGGCACGGTCCTGCTGGCCGAGCTAGGCAGGGCACTAGGGGTCCCGACGCCCGTGAGCCGAGGCGTCACTGATATGTTCAAGACCATGCTGGACGTGGACTACTGGAAGGGAGACAAGCTGGGGAACCCATCAGCGAACCTTGAGGCACTTGGCCTTGAGGGCCTCACGAAGAAGGAGATACTGAGGTACGTTACCACGGGGGAAAAGCCCTCAAAAAAGGATGAATAGGTGAGAATGATTTGAAATGCGACAAATGTGAAAACAAGTACTCTAAAGGACTCTGCAGGGCAGCAAACATCCGGTTCCAGACCGGGATGTCCACCGAGAAAGCGTGGAAATGGTGCAAGGGCAAGTACTACGAACCAGAAAAAGCCTAATCCCTTTTTTTATTATTAATTTATTGAAAAAAAATACTTTTTCGCTTCATGCGAAAGCTGATGAAAAGAAGGTTGAAACTACTCTGAGAGAGAGTTTACGAGACTGACCAGATCTAAAACTTTTACCCCGCTTTGGATTTTATCCGCCGACTCCCTCAGGTTCCAGACACACGTCGGGCATGAGGTTACAAGGGCTTCAGCCCCGACATCAACCGCCTGTATGATCCTTTCCTGGCCGATGTCCAGGGCAAGGTCATTGTAAGCCGACTTCACCCCTCCTCCGGCCCCGCAGCACCAGCTGTTCTCCCTGTTCTGCTCCATCTCGACCAGGGTGATTCCCGGTATTGCTTCCAGGATGTTTCTGGGGACATCGAATACACGGTTCTTTCTCCCTAAATCGCAGGTGTCATGATAGGTAACCTTCCCAGTGTGTTCCTTCAGTTT
Source organism: uncultured Candidatus Bathyarchaeia archaeon (assembly GCA_964383685.1). GTDB lineage: Archaea > Thermoproteota > Bathyarchaeia > TCS64 > TCS64 > RBG-16-57-9. The sequence goes on from CAYLJH010000238.1 coordinate 1,703, forward strand.
CAGCCTGTTCTGGGTGACCGCCTCCTCGATCAGCTGTAATGAATGGATGACTTCAAACCCGAGTGGCTTACCGAGGAGCTCAGGGTACACGTTACGGAACGCGTCATAGCAGCCTGCACATGTAGTAACCAGAGTCTCCGCGTCCATCTCTTTGACTAGCCTGACATTTGCCTCGGCGTGTCTCCTCGCCGCCTCGTCCTGTCCCGTTGTGTGCAGCTGGTATCCGCAGCAGAACCCGTGTTCAAGGGCAGATATCTTGGTACCAGCTTTGTTCATCAATTCAAGAAAGTCTCTCGCTATCTCTGAGTCCTGATAGTAGACGCTGCAGCTGATACCGCACCCTGGGAAATAGACGGTCTTCGCCCCCTCTGTCAGGTACTCCTCGGGTAGCCAGTCTTCAGGTAGCTTTCTGTTTCGCGGCGTCCGCTTGTCCAGGTACTTGATGCCCTTGGGAGGCTCATATCCCTGGCTCTGGAGGTGCGCCCTCATGACGCGCATCAGTTTAGCCGGGTCCATCTTCTCCTGCCTCGTGAGGGGGCAGTGCTCAGTGCAGTTACCGCACTGTGTACACTCGTAATACTTCCTGACCATCTCATCAGAGGGCTCAAGGACTCCCTCCAGCACGCCCTTCATGATGTTTATCTTTCCACGCGGGGTGTCAGACTCGAAACCCGCCGTGTATGGAATGATGGGGCAGATGAACTCGTGCCCCGTCTTGGTTACCCCCTCCTCGAATCCTGGCAACCTCGGGTCGCTCCAGTTCCACTCGCGGCAGCTGCTGCATCCCTTGCAGGCATGTATCTGTTTTTTCACTTGTTCCAGTAGGTCCATATGCATCACCTAGAAGGACGCCACCATGACCCCGTTAGGGTCCAGCATCCGTTTAATCTCCTTTATCAGCCTGAACGCGGCGTTTTCACCCTCGAAGGCAACCTGGGTCTCCACTGACCTGTATCCTCCCATCGCCATTGCCCCGTCAAGGACAGTCTTGTAGTACTTCCTTGCCCGCTCTACGGCATCGGGATCACTTGGGTCATACGAGACGCACGGGTAGCTTGAGATATACCTTGGACCGAGCCTTGCCCCCCTCCAGTAGTTGTGCCCCGCCTTGAACCCGTGCGCTTCAGCCGCCTCCACGGTCAGCTTCTTCGCTTCCGGGTACTGGTCAACGCGGCACCTGAAGATCGGTTCCGCCCACCCTGTGGCAATTGCACCCGCGTCCTCGTGAGCCTTGGTGTTACCGTCCCAGTTCCTGTCAATGTAATGGTTCTTGATCGGCTCAACGCCAAGGTCGCCCGACGATCCACATTCAATCGCGATATCATGGGTGCGCTGTTTCTCGTACTCGACCTGTTTCTTTGTCCCTTCGAAAACGATCCCGATGACATCCCCAGGGTAATCCCCGTTCCAGTTATCGAAAATCCTGGTAAAATCTTTGTTCTGGTCCCTGATGTGGGGTATTTTATCCCAGATCATGAAAGTCTCTCCCGGCCAGAAATATATCTCGTAGAGGCTGG
>CAYLJH010000239.1:0-3166 GCA_964383685.1 uncultured Candidatus Bathyarchaeia archaeon
AGACAAAGCTGCCGTCGAAGGTCACGATCGAGCTCATAAGGGGGGACACCCTCATCATCAGGACCCCCGGCGGGGGCGGCTACGGCGACCCGAGGGACCGGGACCCCGAGAAGGTGAGGGAGGACGTCTTGAACGGCCTGGTGAGCCCTGCGGCCGCCAGAGATATCTATGGTTTGAAAGATCAGTCGAAGTAGCTTCTCATCGCGACCACAACTACTGTGCAAACCAACGTGAACGCCGCGCTAATGTAGAAAACCCAGTCAATGGATGCCACCGTCAGGACTCCGCTCATGACGAACATCCCAATTGAGCCGCCGAGACTAAGGATCATGCCCCAGACGCCGGTGGCTGAGCCCCTGTCCTCGACTGGGAGTGCCTCCATGGTGGCGGCCTGTGTGACTGGGAATACCAGTACGGCGCAGACTCCGAGAACGGCGTTGAGAACGGGGAGCATCCAAAGCGACGGCGCGATGGGGACGAGAGCGAAGGCGACCACGCTGACTCCTAGTCCCACTACTATCGGGATGAACCTTCCTACCTTGTCAGAGAGCTTGCCGACGATGGGCAGGCTGACCGCTATCATGAGACTGTTTGCCGTCAACGTGACCCCGATTATGAACTCGTCATAGCCCTTTCCTGCGGCAAGCAAGGGGATGAACGTGAACAGCCCGAAGTGGCAGAAGGCGTGGGCGAAGACCGCGAAACTTGAGACCAGGACTTTCCTGTTGGATAATAGGTGTCGCATAGTTGAGGGGAAATCCTTGATTATCTGCCGTAGTTGGTCAGTGGGCTTCAGCGGACAAGAGGCAGTCCTATCATCTTCGGTGTACCTCCACGCGACGAAGAAACCGATACAGGTTATCACCCCTGAGATCACGAAAAGCGGCCTGTAATTTGAGAACTGGCTTGCGATGAAGCCGCCCACGATTGGCCCGATGACGCTGCTCACGGCCCAGCTGAGGTGGAACTTTCCCATGGCCTCCCCTGCCTTCTCGGGTGGGAACTGCTCGCTGGCCATGGCCTCACTTGGCGGGAAATAGATGCTGAGAGCCAGCCCGCTGGCAATCATCGCCGCTATGGGCATCCACGGGGTGGTAGCAACGCTGTACATGAACGGCACCATGGCGAACAGGGCCAACCCGAACAGCATCATGTTCTTCTTGCCGAGGCTGTCACTGATTGTACCGGCTATGAGCCTGAGGAATGTCTGAATGACGTTCCTGATGTTGTAGATGAGGGTGAGCACCGCGGCGCTTACCCCTAGGCCGCTTATGAACTGGGGCTGGAAGCTCATAGGTATGGTCTCGCCGAACATGGCGAAGAAAGTGGCCATGAATATCGCCCAGAAGATGCGCTTGTTCTTTTCCTCCAAAGTCTCTCACTTGATAGGCAGGGGAATGCCCGTGTTCAATTTAAAGCATCCCCAACCCGAATGATTATATTCAGCCTTCCGTGGATTGTCATTGTTATGTGTCTAGCGGTTCCGGGTCTTGTTGAGAGCGTTGACGGAAGGATGGCCATCGTTGATTTCGGCGGCGTAAAGCGCGAGGCAATCATTGACCTCATGGAGGAGGGAGCCATCGTGCCCGGTGTGTACGTCCTGGTCCACACAGGTTTTGTCATCCAGATACTGGAGAAGGAGGAGGCACTTGAGACGCTGGCAGTCTGGCGTGAGGTGCTCAGCGCACTCGATGAGCCCGAAAAGGTAGTTTAGATACACCTATATCGGATGCTTCATTTTTTGATTCGATTCTATGGTTGATTACTGGCGGGACTTTGAAAGCGGCCCCAACGCGCCTGATACTATCTACGTTGTCACGGAGATTCAGAGGAACAGCCGCAACAAGTACGAGTATGACCCCCGAATGGGTGTGTTCAAGCTCAACAGGGTCCTGTACACGTATTACCCGGCGGACTATGGCTTCATCCCCAGGACCCTTGACGATGACGGGGACCCCCTTGACGTTGTCCTGCTCATCAACGAGCCAACCTTCACGGGATGCGTCACCGTCGCACGTCCTGTAGCTAACATCAAGATGATTGACGACAAGGCCCAGGACGACAAGATCGTTGCGGTCAGCACCACTGACCCCTTCTACAAGCACATCAAGAGCCTTGACGACCTGCCAAGGAGCGTCATCGACGAGCTCACCTTCTTTTATAACAACTACAAGAGGGCTGAGGGAAAAATCAGCGAGGTCCTGAAGTGGGAGGACGCCGACGAGGCGAAGGAACTCATTCAGTGGTCGAGAGGCCAGTACGCGGAGCAAGAGAGTAAAGCCTGAATCAACGACGATACTTTTTGACCATGTCCTCACCCACGGGGCATACCTCAGCGCATATGTAGCACTCCAGATAGCTGTTCTTTGAGGGCCTGATTATGATTTTTTCCTCTAGTTCCCTCACATCGCTCGCCAGATCTGTTTTACCGGGGGTCTCGACCGCGTACGTCAGACAACGTTTAATATCGATGTTGTAGGGCGTCAACGCCTTGGTGGGACACGCATTAATGCATCGGGTGCAATCGCCACACCAGTCGTCTGTGAACGGCGCATCAACCTCCAGCTTCGCTGAGGTCAGTATCGCCATCAACCCCAGCCGTGGGCCGTACTCCGGGTTCACTAGCAACGTGTTTTTCCCTGACTGACCGAGTCCACAGGCTTTCCCGGTTGTCTTGAGGGGGATAGTAGTGGAGAGCTGTGCCTTGTACCCTTTTTCTCGTAAGTACGAGACAATGGGCCATGCTTTGCTTATGGACACCATGTAAGACATGTAGTAGCCCTCGATGTTCTCATTGGGTGAGTGGAAACCGTATCCCTTCCATCGGGGGGAGTCTATCTGGAGCCCGAACACCTTGTCCCAAGCGTGGAGCACGAGCATGATGACTGATTTCACCTCTGGCAGCTCCTCCTCTGGGCGTTTGAGTTCCTTGACATCGGCTACCCACCCGTATGGGAGACCGCCCAGGTTATTCGCGCTGGTTATCCCGGCTGCTACGAACCCCTGTTCAAGGGCCATTTTCTTTATGCTATCGCTGGAGGGCATGGTATTCAGGTATAGACTTGACCTGAATTGTATAACCCTTCTCTAAAACCCTATATTCACTCGTGACCGATACCTCGAATGGCCGGAACATCGAGGGGAGAAGGCAGATAATCAACGATAG
>CAYLJH010000240.1:0-3135 GCA_964383685.1 uncultured Candidatus Bathyarchaeia archaeon
AGCGATGTCAAGGAGTACCAAGAGGCCCTGGCCAACCTGCTGCCCTTCCAGATGAAGGACTTTGTGGGCATCTTCGAGGCCATGGACGGGTACCCCGTCATAGTCAGGCTCATCGATCCACCCATGCACGAGTTCCTACCCCCAAGGGAGGAGCTACTGATAGAGGTCACCGAGCTACGTTGCACTGGCAAGAACCCCGAGGAGCTCAAGGAGAAAGAGTACCTGCTACAGGTCGTGGAGAGCCTGTGGGAGACAAACCCCATGCTTGGCCTGCGAGGATGCAGGGCAGGGCTCATGTACCCCGGACTCACCGAGATGCAGGTCCAGGCAATCATGGAGGCCGCCGTCCAGGTCAAGAAGGCCGGGGTGGATGTCCACCCAGAGATCATGATCCCGCTGACAAGCCACGTCAACGAGATGTACGCCGAGTACGACAAGCTCAAGAAGGTAGCCGTGAATGTGCTAAAGGAGGCCGACATGGAGGACCTGGCGTACAAGATCGGGACCATGATCGAGATCCCAAGGGCCGCCCTCACGGCAGACGAGATAGCGGAGACTGCCGAGTTCTTCAGCTTCGGGACCAACGACCTGACCCAGATGACATTCGGAATCAGCAGGGACGACGCAGAGGGCAAGTTCCTGTTAAACTTCGTGGAGCGTGGACTGCTGCCAAGCAACCCGTTCCAGGTCATCGACAGGGAAGGCGTCGGCCAGCTCATGAAGATATGCGTAGACAAGGGAAGGTCAACGAGACCCGACCTTGAGATAGGAATCTGCGGCGAGCACGGGGGCGAGCCCAACAGCATCGAGTTCTGCCACATTATCGGCCTGAACTATGTTAGCTGTAGCCCATACCGGATACCCATCGCAAGGCTAGCCGCTGCGCACGCGCAGCTCAACTACCCCAAGGACTAGCCTCCTTTCCCACATTTATCCTAAATATTAGAAACCCGACTAGTCTGTATGAACATCCTAGATCACGTCGGAGTCTACGTCAAGGACCTTGACGAATCGGTAGTCTTCTACGAGACCCTGTTCGGCTTCACAGTCCATAGCAGGCTCTACGACCACGGGATACACATCGTACACTTGGACATGGGCTCCGCCCTTCTTCAACTCAAGCAGAGCGGTGTATCTGGAACACCCGGGGCAGGAAAATACAACCATTTCGGCGTGCACACCACTGATTATGACGGGTTCATCGTGAAATTGAAGGAATTGGGGCTCGATTACTGGGAGATGAGCCTCGGTCCAGGAAAGCGCCTGGTAAATTTCACAGACCCAAGCGGCCACGACATCGAGGTCTGCGAGACGCCCTTCAAGGACTAGAATAGTATATCATGGGGGATCGCCCGTTCATCCAGCATCCGCATTACCTTTCCCCTCAAGGAATCATAGTAGGCAGATGATTCTTTTGACGCCACCCTGAATTCTCCCAACATCTCAGGATAATATTTCTCCAATGTTACCTCGATGTTCACCCAGTTACCCGCCTTGATATTCAGCCTATCCACAATCACCCGGCTCACAGACTCGGCTAGTCTGTTCAGTAGATCCTCAAACCGTGGCTCAGAGACGAACGGGAGGAGAGGACCGAGGAAGGCGTACGTAGGTATGCCTGCGTCGCTGAACCGTTTCAGTGCATCCAGACGTTCCTCTATTGGAGAAGTTCCAGGCTCAAACGCCCTCCTGATATTTTCATCAAAAGCAGTGAGTGTGAGTCCCACCTCAACTTCATCGAACTTGCCCAGGAGATCAAGGTCTCTTTTAACGAGAGAGGACTTTGTGAGGACCTCTACGGGGAAATCGTGATCCACGAGTACTTCTAACAAGCTCTTGGTTATCTCGTATTTCTTTTCTACTGGCTGATACGCATCCGTGACGCTTGAGAAAAGGATAACCCCTTTCCTTCTCTTTTCCACATCTTTTACAAGGACTTCCTTGGCGTTCTTCTTCACGTCAACGAATGTTCCCCATTTCTCACCCTTGTGATACCACCTTGTCATGAACTTTGCGTAGCAGTACGTGCAGGCATGGGTGCAACCTATGTACGGGTTAACGGCGTAATCAACTCCCTCGATCCCGCTACTGTTGATGATGCTCTTACAAGTGGTCTCCCCGATTTTCACGACATTAATGCAGGCTGTCGACCTATATATAAACCGCCGAGTAAGATATTTTTCAGTAACACTTCAAAGGTCGATTGATGCGAATGAAAATTGTTGTAATTTATGATAGCAAGACCGGGAACACCGAGAAGATGGCAAAGGCGTTGGCCGAGGGTGCAGGTGAGCATGCTGAGGTCGAGGTCAAAAAGATCGGGGAAGCGTTCCCGCTTACGATTATAGCCGACGCGGACGGCGTTATCTTCGGGTCCCCCGTCTATTACGCCGATATATCCAACGGCATGAAGGATTTTCTTGATCATGTCGAGACATACATCAAGGCAAACAAGAGAAAGATAAACAAAAAACCCGCCGCGGTCTTCGGAAGCTACGGGTACGATGGCGCATGGATCATGGAGGAAAGGCTCAAGGAGAGAATAAAGGGACTTGGTTACAAAGTCTCGGATGATGTTCTCGTCATGATAGACTCGGATATAAAGTACAATTTTGATTCCAACTCTGCTAAATGCAGAAACTTTGGAAAGAAATTTGCCGAGAATCTTTGATCTTCTATTCTTTTCTATTAGATAACAAGTAGAGACCTGCACCTATACCTACAATCAATAATCCTAACCCAACATACCTCCATGGAATTCCAGGAGCTTCTGGTTGAGTTATCTCCAGAGTTATCTGTTGAACTGAGTTCTCCCCCGAGGACTCCCATTCAAAACCGTTGAAATATGAAACCGAAATCTCCATCTCATAAATCCCATAATCTGACGGAGTTGTCATATTGAACGAATAATCATTTGACCCCGAACCATCAAGGGTATCCTGGGTCTCCACGATAACGTTCCCCGAGTTTGGATCAGTGACTATCAGAACTATATCCGTCTCCTCATCGAAATCATAATGTATAGATACCTCAAACTGGAAAACCTCGTCCAATCCAAGAGTCTCCGGTAATTCTACTTTCTCAATCTCCGCACTGTATTCTAATAAAGTCGTCACCGTTCCAGTGACCTCTAAC
>CAYLJH010000241.1:0-3104 GCA_964383685.1 uncultured Candidatus Bathyarchaeia archaeon
GATACTGTAGACGATGCGGACATCGTGCCCGCGTAAGTTTGCGTCAGCTAGGCTACCCAAACCGGCTGGAACACGCATCATATCGCCAAAAGTGGTGATTATATGCCCTTCCTCGGCTAGTTTGATCATGTAGTCGATCCTGTTTGGGGCAACGGTGCAGACCGGGCAGCCTGGCCCCATCAAGACCTCGACGTTCTTTGGCAGCAGGCTCCTGATGCCGTTCTTCATGATGGCGTCCTCGTGGGTCCCGCAGACGTGGACTATGCGGTACCTGTCATCACCGGCCATCTGCTTGATGTATTTGATGACCTGTTCCGCGGTCTGATTGTCCCTGTAAGGGTCCACGAAGCTGTACATAGAGAACGTGATACTGGGACGGGATATAAAATAAGCGTATTACGCGTACCCGCCCCTCGGCTCGGGTAACGACTTGATTGCGCGTTTGCCTTCAATCATTGTAACTATCTTCCCCACAATTTTGATAAAACTACGCTCGGAGTCACTGTGGTTAAAATCGCATCCCTTCATGGTGAGTTGTTTATCGGGATAGCCTCTCGCATTGACCGTTAAGGTGTAGGTAGGGTAATGAGATCGTGCAGTGATCCAAGGACCATCCACTTGCTCATCTAACTCGAAGAAATCATTCTGGCATATTAGAGCCCAGATTACATCCAACTCATAACTGGACAATTTGAAATTGATCGTGATGTCATCACCCACTATCATGTCCTTCGTGTATGTCCCCTTACTCGTGTCAAGTACGTTGTGGGCACCTACCCCGTAACGGAATATAATGGAAAAGTCCTCAGGTCTATTCGGTACCCCGATGTAGGGTTGAACATAGTTGTAGCCGTAAATGCTGGTAAGAACAACGGTGAAAACCAGCACGATGCTGAGTGCCCTCTTGCCCAAACGAGACCTCAGACTCTCAAAAGGGGATTGAACCATCAAGATCAATAATATTCAATATTAAATAACTATGTTGTGATGTGATTTCTTCAAGTATCTTTAAATCGCAGGATGCGTCCACCCGTGACATTCAAGGGGATATTTTTGGCGGAGGATAAAAAGAAGAAATCGAGTTTACTCTCCTACGGCCTCATAGTGATGGCGGTATCGCATACTCTAACCCACGTCTTTGGTGGCATACATACCGCTATCTTCAGCCAGCTCAGGGAGGAGTTCGACCTCAACCTCCAGCAGCTTGGGCTGATTGCGTCAATACCATCCCTCGCATCAGCAATCCTAGCAATCCCAATTGGACTGCTCTCTGACCGGATCGGGCCCAAGAAGATGCTCCTGATGAGCTTCGGGTTCGCCGGGTTGGGGGCGATACTGGCAGGGACGTCAAGCACCCCGCTGATGCTCATAGCGGCGGTCAGCCTCATCTATATCAACACGGCCATCTACCACCCGGCGAGCTACTCGGCCACCGCCAAGATGTTCAAACCCGAGGACAGGGCCAAGGCAATGGGCCTCCACGGGGCCGGCGGGACACTGGGCCACGCAATGGGCCCGCTTTCAGTTAGCCTCCTCGTTGGCTTGCTGGCATGGCAGTGGAGGCAGGTCTACCTCTTCCTTGCTGCTCCCATGTTCATCGGGATTCTCATGGTGCTCAAGCTGCCTGATGACAAGGAGGAGAAGGTGGAAAAGAAGCAGGAGAAGAAGGCCACTGGGGAAAAGTTCCTGACCACCAGCCTGTTAATGTTTCTGGCCTATCAGGCGACCCGCATTATCGCGTCCAGTATGATGAACACGTTCCTCGTCCTGTACCTCCAGGACGTCAGGGGGATGAGCCTCACGGTATCCACGTTCCTCCAGAGCACGAACACGTTGACCGGACTCGTATTTGCCCCAATAGGCGGGTATCTCGCCGCCAAGTACGGCGACAAGCAGTGGCTCTAGGTCTCGCTCCTGGGGGCCTTTTCGATCCTCGCACTGGCGTTCCAGATACCAAACAACACCCTATTCATGGGCCTGTACGTCTTGTACGGCGTGGGGAACACGCTGGGCATGGCAGGTAGGAGCGCAATAATGGCGAGGCTTACGCCAAGCGGCCAGAGGGGACTGGGGTACGCCCTTTTCTTCCTGCCTGGGAGCATAATCGGGGCAATAACACCAGTGGTAGCGGGCTACGTTGCGGACCTGATGGGTTTCCAGACAATCTTCAACGTCGCGGTTGTAGTCAACTTTGTGGCGCTGGGCATACTCAAGTTCGCGGTCAAGGTTGATTAATTAACCCTACGGGTTAAATCCACCCAGCATAACATTGTATCCATGTTCAAAAGAAAGAATTGTGGAACAAAGGACAGGGTTGCTAGAGTCGTCGTAGGGGCAGGTATCGGTGCCGCCTACGTCATGGGGTACATCCAGGGAACAGTAGCCCTGGTTCTGGGAGTGGTTGCACTTGGGATGGTGGGCACTGGAGCCGCAGGTTACTGTGCCATCTACGAGCCACTGGGCATTGACACACGTGAAAACAAGGACTAGACCAGTCCGACTTTTATCCCATTAACCCTGTTCCTTCTTGATATTCATGATTTTACCAGAGGGACGAAGCTTTGAGCTAACACAGGAGCTCATGAAGGGAAGCATCGACATCCACGTACACGCGGGGCCGCATATCTTCAGTAGCCCCAGGAGGGTTGACCCGTTCCAGGCGGCCAGGCTCGCCAGGGACTCGGGAATGCAGGCGATTGCTTACATGGACGTGTTCGATATGAGCAACGGCACGGCATGGCTCGTCAACCGGGAGGTCCCTGACTTCAAGGTCTACGGTGGCCTGATCCTGAACACCGTGTACGGTGGTATGAACCCCAGGGTGGTCAAGACGGCGCTATCCTATGGCGACGGGGCCAAGTACATCAGCTTCGGAGCCCACAGCACCTACTACCAAGCTGCCCGCGAGGGAAGGGCTGTTGACGGCAAGTTCGTCCCCCTGAGCGAGATCTACCCCAAGTTCAAGACAGAGGAGCTTGACAGGTGCATCAGGATACCCGTTGACGAGGCACCGGGCGAGGACCTGGACGAGATACTCAAGCTAATCGCGGCGAACCCTCACGTGTACATGATCACTGGGCACGTCTCGGCCGAGGAGGGCGTGA
>CAYLJH010000242.1:0-3101 GCA_964383685.1 uncultured Candidatus Bathyarchaeia archaeon
TAGCTACCCAATTTGCAAGCCACGGATTTTGGTCTAAAAATCGCGTCGAGCTTCAAACATATAGCACCTTCAAGACTCTAACGAGTTATAACTATTGAAATAAAAACGTTGAGCAAATGGTTGATGGGTTATATTGGAATAATATACTAGAGAGAAATAATGCGGATATTGTGGAAATAAAATTCTATTCGGGGATAATAACTGGTCATTTGAATCTCAAGCCTCGTGGAAATATTGTTAAGTCAAGAGCTTTCATACTTCTTGAACGATTTGAGCTCCGACAAAATAGCATTCACGAATTTAACTGAAGATGTCGTTGATCAGGACCGCTGCGTGGCATGTGGAACATGTGAAGCGGTTTGCCCAGTCAACGTCATCAAGATGGACAACTTTGTGCCGACCCTAGTGGGAGACTGCATTGAGTGTGGCATCTGCTACAATAACTGCCCGAGGACCGATTTCGATGACGAGAAACTGGAGGAATTAATTCACGGCAGGGCCAGAAAAGAAGAGGAAGCGTTGACGGGGGTCTATACAGCGGTATACGCAGCCAAGGCGGTTCCCTCTGATATTCAGGAACAAGCCCAGGATGGTGGCGTCGTCACTGCATTACTGTCACAGTTCCTAGATGACGGCGGGGACGCGGTCATCGTCGCGGGGCTAGACGAGGAGCGGCCGTGGCTGCCAAAGCCAACCATCGCCAGAACACGAGACGAGGTGGTTAAGGCAGCGGGTACAAAGTACACCCCAAGCCCTACCATGGTGGGCCTGAAAAAGGCTGTGAAGGAGGACAAACTTGAGAAAATTGCCGTTGTCGGGACGCCCTGCCAGATGAGAGGACTGACAAGGATGACTATTGGTCCAATGAAGAACGTCAAGTACAGGGACGCCGTTGACCTGAAGGTTGGCCTCTTCTGCATGGAGACGTTCAGCCATGACAGCTTCATTGAGTACCTGGGAGAGAACGATGTGGACCCAGCCATGGTAACAAAGTTTGCGATCAAGAACGGCCGGTTCTACGCCTATGCAGGTGAAGAACGTCTGCACAGGGCGCGCCTCAAGAAGGTTAAAAAGTTAATCAGGTCTTGCTGTGGCCAATGCGACGATTTCTCCTCGGAGTACGCGGATATCAGCGTTGGGAACGTGGGTAGTCCATCAGGATATAGCACTGTTCTTGTGAGAACTGAGAGGGGAAAGCTGGCACTTGAATCAGCGATAAAGTCCGGCCTCATCGAGGCCGAGCCAATCGAGGATTTCGAGAAAGGCGAGACCCTGGTACATAAGCTAGCAGGGATGAAAAAGACCTCACACTAGTAGGCCCTTGTTTTTTGCCGTCTCGACTAGCATGTCGAGCATATCCTGTGGGAGTGGGCTGGGCTCACCCACCAGTAGCATCTTGTAGTTGAGCTCAGCGAGAGCCTCGACGACTTTTGCGTTTAAGGCTGCCTCCTCTATTGATTTTCCAATCGCTGTGCATCCGTGGTGGGGCATGAGGCATGCGACGTGTTCCTTCATGGCCTCAACCATGTTATCGGCAAGCTCCTCGGTACCTGGCTGCGCGAACTTGGAAAGGGGAACACCCTTGGCGAGCGCGGGTGCACCGTACAGGTCCAGGCCCATCATCACAATCTCTTTGCCGAGGGTCGCCAAGAGTATGGAGAACTCGGGGTGGATATGAACTACGCCACCGGCGTCGGGCCATTGTTGGTACAGTTTCGTGTGGAAGGGCGTCTCGATGCTGGGCTTTGCGGTTCCCTTGAGTACCTCCATTGTGTTGATGTCCACAAGCAGGAAATGCTTCGGCTCAAGGTCACAGAATCGGTAACCCGAGGGCTTGATCAGACAGGTATCCGTCCCAGGAACACGTGCGCTGATGTTCCCAGCTGCGCCATACGTAAGTCCCTCTTCAAACAATTGTACCCCAACCAAGGCTAATCGCTCCCTAAGCTGCTGCTCGATATCAGTCATGGGAGGGAAGGAGTGGCTCATCCAATAAAAGTTAACCTTCTAGAGTTTCGAGATGTGCCTGCGGGTCTCAAGCCATTTATCGTAATGCTTTGAGTACTCAGCTTGACGTTTTTTATCGGGCAATACCGGGTCCCTGAACCTGACCATCTCAGATATTGCTTCGTCAATGGATCTATAGAAACCTGACCCGAACGCTGCAAGAACCGCCGTCCCGATGGCGGTACCATCCTTGACCTCGGGTATCCTCACTGGAACTCCCAGAACGTCCGCCTGGACCTGCATCCAAAGATCAGATTTTGAGTTCCCCCCACAGAACTTGATGTAATTAAAAGAAGCTCTCGAAATTTCCTTGAGCTGTTCCAGGTTCCCCCTAATCGCGTAGGAATTGGATTCGATAATCGACCGCGCTACTTCAGCCCTACTTGGTTTGTCCTTTCCGGTAATTATCTGAGGGACCGGAAGGTCTCCCAGTTTGTCCATCTCCCAGTATTTTGGGCTGGCATCGAAGATATGGCATCCCAGGTATGAGTTGACGCCGTTTGATCCTATGGGGACTGCCCCTGCTTCCTTGTTGAGCTGTCTGTAGTCCTCAAATCCGAACTCTTCCCTTGCCCAGCGAACTGCCCTACCCGTATATCCAGAATTGGATTCCAGTATCCATTGATTCAAGGCCAGGTGGTTGTTGGTCCATGTTCTCCGTTTCTTGTCAAATATAGGTGAGTCAGTGATCATCTGGACAGGGGTCGTAGTACCCCCAACCGCCGCAACCTCGCCTTTCTTCACCCCCATCCCGAGGAGGCCACACTGGGTGTCTGCACCGCCCATATAGACCGGAGTGCCTCGGGGTAGGCCCGTGGTATTTGCTATCTTTTCAGTGATTTCCCCTACCCTAGATGAGCTCGAAATTACCTCGGGGAAGATCGTTGATGGCAGGTTTAACTCGTTGATGATGTCCCAGCTCCAGTTATTCCTCTTTACATCAAAAAGGGCTGTCTCGCACGCACTGGTTCCGTCGGTGAACGGTCCTCAAGCGGGTGAAGCGGTCATCGTCTCGCCCTTGGCCGGGCCGTCACAGGGAATGCCGGTCGAGACGATTCCTCCCGAACGAAAAGATCGCTAGCCCCGACCGTTAG
>CAYLJH010000243.1:0-3095 GCA_964383685.1 uncultured Candidatus Bathyarchaeia archaeon
CCTCAGCGGGTCGGCGAACCGCCTGCTGTAAGTGATGAACGTGGCTATCACGCCTATGGTTACCATTCCCTTGATGGCCATGTAGCTGCCAACGCCGGCAACTATGGCTATGTTGGCGTTGCTCAGTATCCCCATCAGTGGAGGGATGAGCATGGCGTAGGTCATGGCCTTGATTCCCTGCACCTTGACCTCGGTGTTCACCTTGTTGAACTTGCGGTTAACCGCGTCCTGCTGGTCGAACGCTATGATTACCTTCTGGCCTGATAGAGTCTCCTGCATGGTGCTGTTGAGTATCCCCATGTTCTTCTGCAGAGCCCTGAAGCTGTCCCTAGTCTTCCCGCCGACGAGCGCGGTCAATCCAATCATTATAGGGAACACTATGAGGCTCGCTAGCGCGAGCCAGACGTTCAGGCTGAACATCATCACCATTATTCCCACAAGGGTTATGCTGCTGATGATGAGCTGGGTGACGTTCTGTGCCAGCGCCGCTGCGATGGCGTCAACGTCGTTGGTTAGCCTGCTCATGAGGTCACCCGCCGGCTTCTTGTCGAAGAAGCTGAGGCTCAGTGTCTCCATGTGCTCAAAGAGCTCTTTCCTCAATTTCATGAGGCTTCTCTGGCTTATGCTTGCCATGGCTAGCCCTGCGCCCGCTGCTGCTATTGAGCTTGCGAGGTAGGTGCCGATCAGGATCGTTATTATCCTGACCAGCCCCTCCTTATCGCCGGTTAAGATGAACTGGTCGATGGTTATACCCTGAAGGTATGGCCCTGCGAGGTTCAGCAGGGTGCCGCCCACTGTCAGGGCGGTGACCAGTATCAGGAGCATCCTGTACTCGCCCAGGTAGTTCAGGAGTCTCATCAGGGTCCCCCTCACGTCCTTAGCTTTCTCGACGCTTCCCATGCTTCCATGGCCCCTGCCTATTGCTCTGGGCTGTGTACCGTCTTTCTTTTCCTGACCGTTTCCGGAGTTTCTTTGGCCGCTCATTGAGTGGCACCTCCGTCGCCAAGCTGGCTGTCATATATTTCCTTGTAGATGGGACTTGTGTCCATCAGCTGCGCGTGGTTTCCCTCCGCGACGATCTTTCCCTCGTCGAGGACAAGTATCTTGTCCGCGTTGAGCACAGTGCTGATGCGCTGGGCGATGATGAAGCTGGTGGTATCCGCCATCAGCTCCTCAAGGGCTTCCTCTATCTTGGTCTCCGTCTCCACGTCAACGGCGCTTGTGCTGTCATCGAGTATCAGTATCTTTGGCTTGACGAGCAGCGCCCTTGCGATGGCTACCCTCTGCTTCTGGCCGCCGCTGAGGTTCACACCTCGTTGTCCGACCATGGTATCGTAGCCTTCCGGGTATCCCGTTATGAACTCGTGGGCTTGCGCCGCCTTTGATGCGGTCAAGACCTCTTCCTCTGTCGCCTCGGGTCTGCCGTATTTGATGTTGTCCCGGATGGTTCCGCTGAAAAGGACCACGTCCTGCAGGCTGATGCCTATCCTTGACATCAGGCTCTGGGTCGAGATATTCTTCACGTCCACGCCGTCGATGGTGACCCTGCCCTTGTCCGCGTCATAGAACCTTGGGATCAGGTTGATGAGGCTGGATTTGCCTGAGCCCGTTGAGCCCAATATCGCCACGTTCTCACCTGGTTCCGCCGTGAAGCTGATGTCATTGAGGACGGGGTCTCCACCGTCATCTCTGTAGCTGAAGCTCACGTTCTCGAACACGACTTTTCCCTTCATCTCCTCCAGATGGACGGGGTTTTCCGCTTCTTGTATATCGGGGACCGTGTCAAGGACCTCCATTACCCTCTTTGCCGATGCAGCCGCAGCCGATATCTGGCCCGCCATCATGGCGAGCAGCATGACCGGGAACATCGTGCTGAACAGGTAGTTGATGAAGGCCAAGATCTGGCCGACGCTTGTTACACCTGCGAACACCTGGAGTCCTCCGTAGTAGATTATCGCTGCAGTGCCCAGGTTCATCAAAGCCATTATGATGGGGAAGAATATGCTCATCAGCTGGGTGAACTTTAGCTGTGTCTCGAAGAGCTGCATGTTTGCGCCCTCAAAACGCTCATTCTCGTACTCCCTCCTGACGAAAGCCTTGACCACCCTTATCCCTGAAAGGTTCTCCTGCATCACCTGGTTGAGGTACTCAAGCCTTTCCTGTACCTTTGTGAAGTAAGGCTGCACTGTTTTGACGAATACTACGACCAGTATCAAGGTGATTGGCAGTAGAGCCATCATCACGTTGGCCAGCTGAGGGTTCGTGGCGTACATTATAGTGACGCTCCCGACGAACATCAATGGTGCTCGGGTGAACATCCTGAGCCCCATGATTATCATCATCTGGAGCTGGTTGATGTCACTGGTCAACCTCGTTAAAAGCTGGCCGACATTGAAATCGTCCAAGTTCCCGTAGCTGAAGGTCTGTACCTTCTTAAAAATCGCGTCACGTAGGTCGGCCTCATAATTTTTCCCCGCCCTAACCGATGCAACCGTGTTTCCCACCATGAAGAGGGCGCTCAGTAGGCTTGCCCCTATCATCAGTAGGCTGGTGGTGAGTACCTTGCCCATGTCCTGGTTTGCGACTCCCTCGTCGATTAGCACCTGGACTAGCCTTGGTATGCTGAGATCAGCCGCAACAACCAGTCCAAGCAGGACCATTGCCGCGATTATATCCCTAGAGTATGGTTTTGCGTACCTTAGTACGCGTCTTAGATCACTCATTTTGTTTATTTCCTATCTTGTTCAACTCTTCTTTTGTGTTATCTAGAATTTCTTTGAATCGTGTCACTTCACTTTCATCCATGGAGTTCCATGTTGTGTCCAGTGTATCTATCAGTCCCCCGAAGCTGTCATAGACATCCTCGGGCATGTTCTTCAGGAGCCGCCAGTACATTCTGCGGATGTTCCTGTTCCTCTTCCTGAACACCTCCTCGTGTCCCCCATGCGCCTCGATGCCCTCCTTTCCCTTCTCAGTGAGGGTGAACCTCTTTATCCCGGCCTCGCCGTCCTCGTGGGGCTCGATCATTCCCCTCTCCTGGAGGTTGCTGAGGAGCGGGTAGATGCTGCCTGGGCTTGGCCTCCACTCGGTGTACT
>CAYLJH010000244.1:0-3089 GCA_964383685.1 uncultured Candidatus Bathyarchaeia archaeon
GTCGTTATGATGAGGCCGATGCCGTCAGATATCATTCGGTTTATCGCCCTAGCGATCTCGGCGGTGTCATCCCTGACCGTCATGGTCTCTGTGAGGATGTAGTTCATGGACTTGAGCCTGTTGATCATCCACTGGGTGTTCGTGTCCAGTGTGATGCCGTCCAGAATCTCGTTGCCGACCACTAGGATGCCTGCGGTGTTCATCGGAGGTACCTTGGCTCTGGTCTGATTTAGGTTGTGGGATGATAACAGTGGGCCGTAAATTCTGGAAAAAAATATTTTACGGTGGGATTATTTGGGGCTTGTGTTCCGTGAAGAGAATTTAATGCTCAACTATGATTATTCCTATTTGGGCGTTCATTTATTTCATATAGAATATTTTGGTACCTTCTCCTGATTAAAATGAAACAAGAATCAAATCAAAGTACATCCGGATCTATTGACTACGTCGAGGCGATAAAGAGGCCGTTCAAGGATACCAGGAAATTTCTGATAGGAACGCTTCTGGGCATGGTCCCATTGGTGAATCTCGTCGTCATCGGCTACACGCTGGATAGCACCGGGATAAGAAAGGAGAAAGCGAATAGGGGTGACCTGCCGGAATGGATGAACTATGTGGACCTGTTCATGACTGGTTTGAAGGCCGTGGTGATAGGCATCATCCTGGGTCTGCCCGCGGCCCTGGTTATATTTGGAACCCTGGGCTCGGTCATCTTTTCCCCGGTTTTGAGCATGATCTTGGGCGGGGTACCCATTGAAACATGGGACAGCCTTGCATCGGGGACGGTCACGGAGCTTCAGATGGAGAGCTGGTTCGCCCAGAACTGGACAGAGTTCATCCCGTTGTTCACCAACGCCGTGCCTTTCCTGATCTTCGGGGGCCTGCTGGCTGCACTGGCATTCTACATTATGCCCTCGGCCCTTCTGGCCTGGTTCAAGGAGGACAGGATGAGCGCGGCCTTCACATGGGACGTGGTGGAGAGGACAATGAGCCTTGACTACCTGGTGAACTGGCTCATAGTGGGTTACCTCGGAGGGGTCTTGAGCTCCCTGCTGGGGTGGGTGCCATTCCTCGGGACGGGCATCACCTTGTACGTGAGCGGGGTGTTCTCCTACTCGGTCTTCGCGGTATTATACGAGCGAGGACAAAAGTGAGTAAGAGGGTCAACCTCCCCCACCTGTGTGGAGAAAATGAAATGAACATCTTTCCACAGAGATATACCATCCTGAGATGAGCAAGTTGAGTGAATCAGAACTAGTCGGGCCGGAACTCGTCGTCTCGCTCCTCAGTGAAGCTGAAGAGCCCTTGACAACTAGGCAGCTTCAGGCTGAGGTAAAGAAGGTGGTATCGTTCTGTCTTGCCTCCTCAGCCATAGCCCTAAACCTGATGTGGATTAAGGGTACCATCAAGGGAAAACGTACCGAGGACAGAAAAAGGGTCTGGTGGGTCGAGAACTAGTGATGAATCGGATTACGACAAACATGAAAAAACACTTACAAGTACTATTATTCAATCAGAAGGCACGGCTGGGTTATCAATGAAATCTCTGTTAGTTTTGATTTCGGTTCATCACAACAGTTCGGGGAAGATCGCGAACGTCCTCTCAAAGGCTCTTGATGCAGAGATAAAATCGCCACAGCAGGTAACTCCTGAGGAGCTTCAAGAATACGACTTGGTTGGCTTTGGCTCAGGGATATACGATCAAAAACACCATAAACTCCTGCTTGACCTCGCCGATAGTTTGCCAAAAGTCCCCGACAGGAAAGCGTTCCTCTACTCAACAAGTGGGGTTTCAAGAAAATTTGTCGGCGAAAAATCCGTCGATGATCCGCATACGGCGCTCAGGGAAAAACTGCTATCAAAGGGATACGAGGTTGTTGACGAGTTTAATTGCGTGGGCTTTAACACCAATAGTTTTCTGAAATATATTGGGGGAATGAACCGAGGTAGGCCGAATGCAAAAGACCTCAAAGAGGTGGAAGCGTTTGCCCAGAGCCTGAAGAAAACTGTAACTGCGCGTGAGGATTAAATCATAGAAGATATGAAGATTAAACTCTTGGCGCTATGGGTCTCCCTGATTCTGACAAACCTGATGGGGGATGTGCTGCGGATATTCGCTGGCGACACCATCGCTGGGGAAATTGAGGGCGTTCAAATAACTCAGGGAGTGTGGCTGGGGATCGCGGTATTGATGGTGATTCCGGTTTTCATGGTTTTCCTGTCACTTTCCCTGAACTATAAGGCGAACCGCTGGGCAAACATCATCGTTGCCCTGTTCTATTTTGTCTTTAATCTAATTGGGCTGCCGACGTACCCTTCCCTTTATGACCAATTCTTAATTATTGTGGGGCTCGGGTTTAACTTACTGACCGTTTGGCATGCATGGACGTGGCTTGAACAGGATGGTTTGACGAAATGACAAAAATACATAAAAAATTGAACGCACGGGGCCTTGCGTGCCCCATGCCCATCGTGAAATCAATGCAGGCGATCAAGAAAATGCGTATCAATCAGGTCCTTGAGATTCTGACCACTGACCCTGGGAGCAAGAAGGACATCCCAACTTGGGCCCAAGCCACAGGTCAGGAGCTGATTTCCTTTGAGGAACGAGGCCCCGAGGATTTCCGGTTCCTGGTTAAGAAGTTGAAGTAATCCTCACTGGGACGTGGTCGTGGGGTACCCGCTTTTGTGCCATTTGTCAGTGCCTCCCTTCAGGCTCTTTGGGTCCTTGAATCCTGCATCCCTCAAAATATCAACAGCGGCCAATGATAACCCTCCTCTGGGGCACATTGTCACTGTCTCCTTTTCCTTAAACGATTCAAGTTCCTCTAATTTTGATTCTAATTCCAGGATGGGGATTGACACGGCGTTGGGGATATGTCCATATTTTGAGTACCCAGTCCCATTATAGTCCGAAACTTCTCGAATGTCGATCATCAGCGGGGGCTCATCAGAGTTTACTCGATCAAATAACTCGTCAACGGTGATCTCAGGGTAATCATGCAAGCGAAATATCCACTTCAGGAGGATTAACCAGTGTTTTTTGAATACCTCCCAAATAACATACGCCTCAGACATACCAGATAACC
>CAYLJH010000245.1:0-3079 GCA_964383685.1 uncultured Candidatus Bathyarchaeia archaeon
GCGTAAAGGGTTTGATTACTCCATATTAACGCACGGGGTGGGGTCTGGATCTATTCCCATGAAGGTTACACCACCTAGGATGTTTTCCATGATATAGAACAGCGGTCTATAACATCAATATATAGAATAACGTGAAGAATTAAACAGTATAGATGTTTTGAAGCGCCTAAAATAGAGCGGTGTTCTATATGAGTGGTATCTTACATGTGTACATATTCCTTTTATCATTAAAATCGAGCAAGAGGGTAAGGAGGCAAAGAGTAAGAATGAATTATCAAGAAAGAAAAGCTGTGAGCCCAGTGATAGCCACAGTAATACTAGTAGCTGTTGCGATCACCGTCTCGGTAGGAGTTTCTTACTGGATGGGTGGAATCAGCAGCCAGTACACCCAGTTCGAGAAAGTCGAAATAAAGACCGGATACGGAACTACAGATGCTGGAACCGCGACTACCGGTTGGGACATCACGCTAACCGTTAAGAACAGTGGTTCAGCGACGGCAACAATCACGAATGTGTTCGTCAACGATGTGCAGGTTGGTACGTATGCCGCTACTGCAATCTCCGAAACCGATGGAGCAACCACAACGGACGTACCGGCTGAAGGACTGACTCTAACCGCAGGCCAAGAAGACACAATACATGTCTGGATCGCTTCAGGTGCACCGAGCACACTATCGGCAGGGACGACGGTTAACGTGAAGCTACACAGTGCAGGCGGAATGGATTACATCAAGCTGATCAAGCTACCCTAATCCTATCTTCCAACCTTTTTTCAATTTCAATATTTTCGTGGAGGTTTGACCACTGAAGCTCGTAGAATGGCTAAAAGAAAAGATCAGCACAGCGCCGGAGAAAGAGATAGAAGGCGTACTTGTACGAGAAGTCAAACCTGAGTACAAGATTATCGACGAGTACGCGGTCATCGAGCCGCATTCATGCGTAAAAATAGTGTCATCCCCGAAGCTCGGGGAGGGAAAATATTACTTCGTCGAGGAGGCTCCTATGAACGAGGAGCAGCAAGACACATACCAGAAAATGGTCAACATACTCAGCAAGGAGTTCACCTCACCCAAGGGGGAGCACATTGACCCGAAGGAGTATATTTACGAGCAGGCCGAGATTATTGCCGAGAAGTACCACAGGACACTCGGGAAGTTTACTTTAGAGGAATGGGACAGGGTCTTCTACTATGTTGTACGAGACCTGACGGGGTACGGACCACTGCAGACAATCATGGATGACCCCAATATCGAGGACATCAGCTGTAACGGCATCGACATGCCCCTGTATATCTGGCACAGGACCCATGAGAGCATCCCATCAAACATCAGTTTCAAGAGCAACCAGTTGCTCAACGATTTCCTAGTCAAGATGGCCCACAAGTCGGGCAAACACATCAGCAGCGCCCAGCCGGTTCTCGACGCCATGCTGCCTGAAAAGCACAGGCTGGCAGCCACATTCATGAACGAGATCAGCATGAAGGGGAGCACATTCTGTATCAGAAAGTTCAGGGAGGAGCCCTTCAGCATCGTTGACCTAATAAACGTGGGGACAATAAGCCCGCGAATCGCGGCCTACTTCTGGCTGATACTTGAGTACAAGAAGAGCTTCATGATCGTCGGGGGTACCGGCGCGGGCAAGACCAGCATGCTAAACGCCCTCCTGGGACTCATGAGTCAGAACGACAAGATAGTCACCGTCGAGGAGGTCCCGGAGCTCAACCCCCCGGCGACAAACTGGACCCAGCTCAACAGCAGAGAGAGCTTCAACTTCGGCGACGGCCCCAGTGGGAGCATCAGCCTGTTCGATTTAATCAAGGTGAGCCTCAGGTACAGGCCCGACTACGTCATAGTCGGCGAGGTCAGGGGAGAGGAGGCTTACGTACTGTTCCAGGCACTGGCGACGGGCCACGGCGGGTTATGCACGATGCACGCCGACAGCATCGACAGGGTTGTCAAGAGGCTCACATCTCCTCCCATGAACGTCAGCGAGGTGTACATCCCCCTGATGAACGTGGCGCTCTACATCCAGAGGGTTGAGTTACCCAGCGACAAGGACGGCAAGTCATTCGGCAGGAGGATTCGCAGCGTCTCTGAGATCGCAGAGTTCGAGGACTATAACGAGGTATCCAGGTGGGACCCGAGAAAGGACAGGTTCATCACAATGTTCGAGGACAGCTTCATCCTCCAGCAGATCAGCATAACAAGCGGACTATCCATGGCCCAGCTCATCGAGGAACTTGAGGCCCGAGAACAATACATGGAAGCCATAGTTGAGAGCGGCATCACGATCCAGACCGAGGTAGCGGACAAGATCTCTGGGTACCAGAACATCCGCAAATCAATGATGAACGGGGAGACCCCCAATGTCGAGGACCTATGGAAGGTGGGTCTGTTCAACCCGTTCAGACTGCCTGACATCAACGACCTGTTCGAGTTCATCCATAAAGAGGAAATGAAAGAAATCGAGGAGCGTCAACCTGAAGGGGGCAATAACTGGGATGAAATCCAGGTAATGCTAAACCAACTTCGGGAGGACGCCCAGAAATGACCCAGGTGGATTATGGCGCGACCCTGAGGGACTACTGCTACGCGTATTTTGGCTGGGCCGGCAAGGGTCTGGCCTCGGTGTTCAAGGGGATTGAGAAAGACCTTGACGCGGCCAGCATGAGCATCCACCCCGAGGTATACTTCAGCCTCGTGGGCGTGGCCGCGTTAATCTCAGGAGTTCTGCCCCTGATCGCTTTCGGGTTTATTTCCCTCGGGTTGTTCCTATTACCGGAAAGTCTGGGCGTTACCCCCATGATTCTCTTACCGGTCAGCATTGGACTACCCCTGGTCATAATCATAGGCAGCACAATCTTCCCGAAAACAGTCTCAAGCGACAAGATGGCCAGCCTTCAAATTGAGATCCCCTATGCATCGATGTACATCAGCGTCATGGTGAGCGGCGGGCTGAGTCCCTTCGAGAGCTTCATCAGGATGAGGGAGATGGATCTGCTGCCCAGCATGAAGGCCGAGGTAAACAGGCTTGAGACGCTGGTCATGACCACGGGAGCGGACCCAATCACCGCCATGGA